>JAJZVE010000234.1:1503-7171 GCA_021845835.1 Pseudomonadota bacterium
CGACGGACGCGATGCTGGCCGGCGTTTCCGGGGGCATCGCCGCACGCACGAACGCGACCGACCGCGCGCCGAGCGCCAGCGCCAGCGCGCCAATGGTCACCGGCAGCAGCCGTGGGGCGGGCAGGGGGCGGGTCATCGTCCCTCCCGTAGCGCGCGCAGCAGGTCGCGCTCGGCCTGGCTGCGCACGCGCGGTTCCTCCGCCGCCACGTCAGCGCTGCGGCTGCGCGCCGCGCGCACGGCGCCGTCCAGCCGGTCCGCCAACGCTTCGCCGCGCTCCAGCAGGAATTGCAGGTCGTCGCGCAGGCCGGACGCCGCTTCCAATTGCTTCGCGATCTGCCGCCCGGCGCCGTCCGCCGTGGCGCGCAGCCGCTCGATGCCGTGTTCCGCCTGTTGCGTGCCGGCGTTGAAGCCGACCACGAGGTCCTCCAGCGCCGCGCGGTCGCGCTTCAGCACGCCCAGCGCGCGTTCCAGCCGCAGCGCATGGAACAGTGTCGTCGCCAGCAGCACGATCAGCACGAGATCGAGCGCCCATTGCATGATCCGGTCAGCCGGCGGTACGCGCGATCTCGCGCTCGATGCGCACGGCGACACGGTTCTTGTGCCGGCCGACGCGCCCCTCGAACAGCGGGGTGGCGCCGCAGCGCACCTGCACCGGCGCCCCGGGCGCGCAGCCGAGCACGATGCGGCTGCCCGGCCTGAGATCGATCACCTCGGCGAGCGACATCACCTGCTCGTCCAGTACGACGGAGAGGTCGATCTCGGTGTGCCACAGCTCCTCGGCCAGATGCGTCTCCCAGATCGAATCGCGGCCGAACTTCTCGCCCATGAACTGCTGCAGCAGCAGCTCGCGCACCGGCTCCAGCGTCGCGTACGGCAGCAGCAGCTCCAGCCGGCCGCCGCGATCCTCCATGTCGATGCGCAGCCGCGCCAGGATCGCCGCGTTGGACAGGCGCGAAATGGTGGCGAAGCGCGGGTTCACCTCCAGCCGCTCGAAATGGAAGTTGATCGGGCAGAGCGGGTTGAAGCTCGCTGACAGATCCGCCAGCACCACCTGGATCAGCCGTTCCACCAGCGTGCGCTCGATGGTCGTGTAGGGGCGGCCTTCGATGCGCATGGCGGCAGTGCCGCGCCGGCCGCCCAGCAGCACATCGACGATCGAGTAGATCATCGCGCTGTCCACCACCATCAGCCCGTAATTGTCCCACTCGTCGGCCTTGAACACGGCGAGCATGGCCGGCAGCGGGATTGAGTTGAGGTAATCGCCGAAGCGCAGCGACAGGATGTTGTCGATGCCGACCTCGACGTTATCGCTGGTGAAGTTGCGCAGCGACGTGGACATGATGCGCACCAGCCGGTCGAACACGATCTCCAGCATCGGCAGGCGTTCGTAGCTGACGAGGCCGGAGCTGATGATCTTCTGGATGCCGCTGTGGTTCTCGGCGCCGGCGGGGCCGTCGTCGAAGCCGAGCAGGCTGTCGATTTCGGCCTGGTTCAGCACGCGCGCCGGCTGCACCGGCAGCGGCGCCGCCGTCTCCGCGCCCTCCGCCGCGCCCCCCTCCATGTCGGTCTCGGCGCCCCAGGCGGCGGCGAGCGCGGCCTCGTCCGGCGCGTCGCTGGCGTTGTTCCCGCTCACTGGATCAGCATTTCCGTGAACAGCACATCGACCACGCGCGCTGGTGCTGCGGCGATGTTGGCGCGCCCGATCAGTTCCTCGCGCAGCCGCCAGGTGCCGGCGCTGCCGCGCAGTTCCTCCGGCCGCATGTCGCGCAGATAGGTCTGGAACATGTCGAGCAGCCGCGGCATCGCGGCGGCGACGGCGGGCGCGTCCGCCGCCCGCGCCAGTTCGATGCGCGCGCGCAGCTTGACGAAGCTGGTGCGGTGGCTGGTGTTCAGGTTGGCGACGATCTCCGGCACATCGACGAAGCTGGGCGGACTGGCGACGGCCGGTTCGGCCGGCTGGTCGGCGGGGTGCGCCGGTGTCCCCGGCGTGCCGCGATGCAGCAGATGCGGCAGCACGCCGCTGAACCACAGGCCGGCGCCCAGCGCCGCCAGCGCTGCGGGTGCGGCGAGCAGCAGCTTGCGCCGCCCGCCGCCGGGCTTCGCCGCCGGGGACGGCAGAGCCGCCGCCTCAGTCGCCGCCGTGGTCGCCGCCGCCGCCATGACCGTCACCGCCCGCCCCGCTGCCCGGCGGAGTTTCGGCGCGGGCCGATTAACAATGGCTTTCCCGCCCGGCGGAACCTGCCACCTGGGCACCGGGCGACCCGGCAGACTCTGCCGCCCGCGGCGGCAAGGCCGCGGATGACCGCGCCCGCCGCGCTGGCACGCCGGTTGCGCTGCGACGGCCCGGACCTGGTTCAGCGAACGGAAGGCACCTGCCGCCAATGGAGAACATCACCACCGTCGCCCTTTCCCGCATGGTCGCGCAGACGCGGATGCTGGACGTGATCGCGACCAACCTTGCCAACGTGAACACGCCCGGCTTCCGCGCCGAGCGGACGCTGTTCACCGCCTGGCTCGCGCGCCAGCCGGGCGGCGCCGCGGCGCCCGGCGACGGACCGATATCCTTCGCGCAGGACCGCTCGACCTACCGCGACACCGAAGCCGGCCCGCGCCAGGTGACGGGCAACCCGCTCGATCTCGCCATCGGCGATCCGCAGGGCTGGTTTACCGTGCAGACGCCGCGCGGCCCGCGGCTGACGCGCGCCGGGCATTTCCAGATCGACGCCGGCGGCTCCGTGGTCGATGCCCTGGGCGATCCGCTGCTGGATGCGAACGGCCGGCCGCTGCAGACCGCGCCCACCGACACGCGCCTGACCGTTGCCGCCGATGGCACGCTGGCGGGCCAGAACGGGCCGATCGGCCGCATCGGCGTGGTGCGGCCGGACGACCAGCAGGCACTGGCGGCGGAAGGCGGATCGCTGTTCGCGACCAGCGCCGCGACCGCGCCGGTGGCGAAGCCCGAACTCGTGCAAGGCACGATCGAGGACAGCAACGTGCAGCCGGTTCTGGAGGTGACGCGCATGATGCGCGAGCTGCGCGACTTCCAGATGACCGCGCAGATGATCCAGGCCGAGAGCGACCGGCAGACCGGCGCGATCGGCAAGATTCTCAACCCGTCGGCGCAGGGCTGACGGCGATGCGCGCGCTCGATATCGCGGCCACGGGGATGCAGGCGCAGCAGACCAATGTGGAGGTGATCTCCAACAACATCGCCAACATGACCACCACCGGCTACAAGCGCCGGCGCGCCGAGTTCACCGACCTGATCTACCAGAACCTGCGCCGCGTCGGTTCCAATTCGTCCGATACCGGGCAGGTGCTGCCGTCCGGCGCGCAGATCGGGCTGGGCGTCAAGACCGTCGCCGTGGTGCCGATCAACCAGCAGGGCAACCTGCAGCAGAGCGGCAACAGCCTGGATATCGCGATCAGCGGCAACGGCTTCTTCCAGGTGGCGCTGCCGAGCGGCGAGACCGCCTATACCCGCGACGGCAGCTTCGCGCTGTCGCCCACCGGGCAGATCGTCACCGCCGACGGCTACGTGGTGCAGCCGCCGATCACCATCCCGACCGCGGCGACATCGGTCACCATCAACGCCTCCGGCCAGGTGCAGGTGACGCTGGACGGGCAGACCGCACCGCAACTGGTCGGCCAGCTACAGCTTGCCAACTTCCCCAATCCCGCCGGGTTGCAGGCGCAGGGCGACAACCTGTTCCTCGCCACCACCGCCTCCGGCACGGCGACGCCGGGGATGCCGCAGGCGCCGGGATACGGCAGCGTGCAGCAGGGCTTCATCGAAACCTCGAACGTCAACGTGGTGAGCGAGATCACCGACCTGATCACGGCGCAGCGCGCCTATGAGATGAACAGCAAGGTCATCACCGCCGGCGACCAGATGATGTCCACGCTGACCAACCTGCGGTGAGGGGGGAAGGATGACGCGATGGAGTTTCCGTGCGGTTCGCGCAGTGGCCGTACTGTCGTTCGCCACCGTACCATCGCATGCCGCCACGCTGCGGCCGATGACGACGCTGGCGGCGCCGGTGGTGCGGCTGTCGGACCTGTTCGACGATGCCGGGCCGCTCGCCGCGCGCGTGCTCGGCCCGGCGCCGCCGCCCGGCGAGCGCATCGTGGTGCAGGCGCGGCAGCTCGCCGCGATCGCACGCATGTTCGGCGTCGCCTGGCATCCGGACTCGCCCGCTGATACCGCGGTGCTGGAACGGCCCGGGCAGCCGCTGCCGCGCGCGGCGGTGCTGGAGGCGCTGCGCGCGGCGCTGGCCGGCGTCGGCGCGCCGGCGGAGCTGGACGTCCGGCTTCCCGGCTACGCGGCGCCGATGGTCCCGGCCGGGACGCCGCCCGCGGTCACGGTCGAGCAGCTCGACTACGACGCCGCCACCGGTGCGTTCTCCGCCGCCGTGCTGGCCACCGGCGAGGGCATGGCGCCGCTGCGGCTGCGGCTGTCCGGCCGCGCGGAGGAGATGGTGCGCCTGCTGGTGCCGGCGCACGCGCTTGCCGCCGGCAGCGTGGTGGGGGCGGCGGACGTGATGCCGGCGCGGCTGCGCCTCGGTGCGCTGCACGGCGAGGCGGCGCGCGAGGTGGGGCAACTGCTCGGCATGACGCTGCGCCGCCCCGCCGCCGCCGGGCGGCCGGTGCCGCTGGCCGATCTGGCGCCGCCGGGTTCGGTGGAAAAAGGCGCGCCGGTGCTGCTGCAGATCGAGATCGGCGGCCTGAGCGCGACCGCCCAGGGCATCGCGCTCGCCGACGGTGCGCCCGGCGCGCGCATCGCGGTGCTCAATCCGCTGTCGCACATGGTCGTGCAGGGCGAGGTGCTGCCATCCGGCGCGGTCGCCGTGCTGCCGGGCAGCCTGCCGGCGCCGGCGGGCGCGCAGTCGCTGGCGCAGGCGGCGACACGATGAGGCGCGCGGCGACCCTGCTGGCGGCGGCGCTGCTGCTCGGCGGCTGCAGCGATCTCGTCACCCGGCTGTCGGAGGTCGGCGGCCCGCCGAAGCTGTCGCCGACCAGCGATCCCACCAAGGATCCGAACTACCGCCCGGTCAGCCTGCCGATGCCGCCGGTGTTGCCGCTGCGCGTGGAGGCGAATTCGCTGTGGCGGCCGGGCGGGCGGCAGTTCTTCAAGGACCAGCGGGCGCACGCGGTCGGCGACGTGCTCACCGTGCTGATCAACGTCAACGACGTGGCCAACGAGATGAACAGCACCACCATCACCCGCAACGGCAGCCAGGGCATGAGCGTGCCCAACCTGTTCGGCCTGGAAAAGACGATCCAGCGCGCGCTGCCGAATTCCAGTGCGTCCTCGCTGGTCAATGTCGGCAGTTCCGACAGCAACGTCACCCAGGGCCAGGTGCAGCGCAACGAGCAGGTCACCACCAGCCTCGCCGGCGTCATCACCCAGGTGCTGCCGAACGGCAACATGGTGGTGGTGGCGCGCCAGCAGATGCGGGTGAACGGCGACATGCGCGAACTGATCGTCAGCGGCATCGCGCGGCCGGAGGACATCGCCAGCAACAACACCATCACGCACGACCGGCTGGCCGAGGCGCGCATCGTCTATGGCGGCCGCGGCACGCTCAACGACATGCAGATCCCGCGCTACGGGCAGCAGCTGCTCGACGTGCTGCTGCCGTTCTGAGCGCGTGATTGCTAGTCGCCC
>JAJZVE010000235.1 GCA_021845835.1 Pseudomonadota bacterium
CGAGATAGCTCGATCGCGGCCCCATGCGCCGCGCCCGCCCCGAGAGCTGCCGCGGCTCGCGGCGCAGCATGTAGTAGGCGCGATGCTCCGGATTGCGGCTGAGGTCGTTGGCGGCATAGAACGGCAGGAACGGCAGCGGCGCGCCGCCGTCGGCGGCGTAGCCCTCCACCGCGGCGACGCTGAACACCTCGAAATCGAGCGGCCGCATACGGTCGGGCACGACATGGTGCTCGGCCGCGTGCGCGTCGATGTTGATGCGGTCGCTGCGCCTGGCGAACAGGTTGACGGCGGGCGCTGCGAACAGCGCGAACTGGTCGGGACCGAAGGAGGCGGCCAGCACCGGCTCGCTGCGGTCGAGCAGCAGGATGATTTCCAGCTCCCGCCCCGGCGCGCGCGCCGCCACGCGGTCCAGTTCGCCGAGTTCGACGAACAGGAACCGCTCCGGCATGGCGTAGTATTCCTGCAGCAGCCGATACCCATCGAACGATTGCGGCGCGCGCGGCAGCAGCGCCTCCTCCGGCTCCAGGCCGAGCGGACGCAGCGCCCCCGCGCCCAGCCGTTCCTGCCACGGCAGCGGCCGCTCCGCGGGGCGGACATAGACGGCGGCGAGATTGGCGACCAGTTGCTCGTAGAGCCGCACCCGCGCGCCCTCCGGCCCGGCCAGGAACAGCGGCAGGCGTGCCAGAGCCAGCCTGGCCAGCGGCGCCTCGCCGGTCGCGCGCAGTTTCAGGCGGATCGCCGCCTTGACGCCGCGCTGCTCCGGCAGGCCCAGCGCCGCCACCGCGGCGGGCGAGGCGATATACTCGGCGTCGGCGATCTCGATCGGCAGCAACTGCACCGGATGCGCGGTGCGGAACTCGCAGTTGGTCTGGTCCTCGGTGCCGAGCAGGCTGCGCAGCTCGGTGCCGGCGGGCAGCACCACGCCCTGCGGCATGCCGCGCAGCGCCGCATCGGGACGCACCTGCACCACCGCCATCGCCGGCGTCGGCGCCAGGTAATGCGGATACACCATCTGCAGCAGCGACTGCGTGAAGGTCGGGAACTCCGCTTCCATCTTCAGTTGGATGCGCGCGGTCAGGAAGGCAAAGCCCTCCAGCAGCCGCTCCACATAGGGGTCGGCGACTTCCAGGCTGCCGAGATCGAGCCGCGCCGCCACTTTCGGAAACTGGCGGGCGAACTCGCCGCCCATCTCGCGCAGATAGGCGAGTTCGGATTCGTAGAGGCGAAGCAGCCGCGGGTCCATCAGCGACGCTCCCGCGCCTCGGTCACCACCGCCAGCCGCGTTTCCAGCTCGATCGCGGTTTCCAGAAACAACTGCTGCGGCACCGGCTGCGCCCACAGCTCGCCCGCGATCTCGAAGATGATGGCCGAGGTCGGCTGGTCATCGGCGGCCGGCCGCAGCCGCACCGTCAGCGACTCCGGGCGGATGCGCGGCTCGAAATTGCGGATCGCTGCGGCGATGGCCTGCTCCAGCCCGCTGAGCCGCTGCGCGGTGCCGACCACGCCGGCAAAGCCGGGAACGCCGAAATTGACGGCCGACGCCGCGGCGAGCGGCGCGCCCGCGAGGTCGGTGTCGGCCGCCAGGTTGGTGGTGTTCAGCAGCCAGGCGAGGTCGCGCAGCACCGCCGTGCGCAGCTGCTGCATGGTCAGGCTCTGCTGGTCCAGGGATTCGCGCGTGTGGTCACGGGCGTCGTCGGTCAGCCGATCGAGCAGCGACGGCTGCAGCCGCTCGCGGCTGACAAGTGCGCTCATGGGTCAGCCGGCGGCTTCCGGCGCCGGCGCGATCGCGATGCGCCGGATGTCCATCAGTGCGAACTCGCCGGCATCGGTCGCCAGCATGCGCTGGCCCAGGCCGAGGAACCAGTCCGTGCCCCGCTGCTGCCATTCGCTGCGGCGTGCGATCGCCAGCGCCGGGTCGTCCTGCTGTTCGGAGCCGGGGTAGCGCGTGGGGATGAAGCCGAACGCCTCGCCGCCGTTGCTCCAGACGAAATGCGCCGGCATCCAGACCTGGTCGCGCAGATCGGCCGGCGGCTCGATATCCAGCGCGGCCAGCCGGTGGAACGGCACCCAGTAGTACTTGCCCTCGACGATCGCCTCCAGCATCGGGCCGAGCCGCGGGTCGGCGTCCGCGATCCAGGAGAAGGCGGCCCCGTCGATCGTGCCAGCGGTCGCCGGCGCCTGTTCGAAGGCGGCGTCGCGCAATCCGGCCGCCTCGGCTTCGCGGCGCGCGACCAGCACACGGTTGGCTTCGATCAGCAGCGACATCCAGGGTTCCGGATCGCCGAACACGGTCGGCGTGCTCGTGCCCGCGAACACGCGCGCGCGCAGCAGCTCGCAGCGGATGGTGGCGCGGTAGGTCTGCACCATCGGCAGCGCCAGCGGGTCAAGCTCCCCGGCCGCGACCAGCTGCGTCACTGCCCGGTCCCACTCGCCGAAAATGCAGAACATCTGGAACAGGAAGGTTCGCAGGGCGGCATCGCGCGGCGCCCTGCGCACCTCCTGCTTCAGTTGCTCCAGCGCGGCGCGGGGATCGCCCGACCGCAGCAGATCGCGGGCGTTCACGTGCGCTCCCCCTGCCGGCCCTGGTCGCTCAGATCGAATCCAGGATGTGGTCCTGCTTGTTCTGCACGCGGCTCCAGCCGCCGATCTTCACCGGGTTGAGCGTGCCGTCCGGGTTCTGCTGGCAATAGCGGATCTGCAGCCCGCCGTACTCGAACGTGACGGTCTCCTTCGGACTCTCGTCGTCGTGGCTCCAGGAGATGGTCTTGATCGCGACCAGCTTGAAGTCGAAGCGCAGGAAGATGAAGCCCGAGACCATGCTGTCGGCGCCGCTCGCGCCGGCGCCGACGCTTTTGCGCAGCGCCAGGATCACCTGCTTGAACGCGGTGCCGGAGCAGGCCATGTCGAACAGCAGCGGCGAGGCGATGTCGATCTTGCGTGTGATCGAGAACGGGTTGAACGTCACCTTGCCGGCGCCGGCGCCGCTGCTCTGGCTGCCGATGTTCAGCGTCTGCTCGATGTCGAAGCTGTAGTCCTCGACTTCGAAGATCTTGCCAGGCTTGGCCTTGCCGCCGACCAGGGTGCCGGCCGGGAACTTCTTCAGGTCCTTGGCCAGTTCCTCGGTGTTGTTGGTCATGTCCACCGTCGACTCGGAGTCGAGCGGCGGGTTGTTGTACGGGACGAACACCACGTAGGAATCGATTGCCATGGCTCTCTCTTTGCCTTTCTAGAACAGGGACGACTGATCCGGCTGCGGGCGGCCTATTTCGGCATCCGCGACACCAGCCGAAGCGACACCGTCAGGCCTTCAAGCTGGTAGTGCGGCCGGAGGAAGAACTTGGCGCTGTAGTAGCCCGGATTCTCCTCGTTCTCCTCGACCTCGACGCGGCCGTCGGCCAGCGGATGCGTCGCCTTCCAGTCTTCCGACGACGAGTCCGGCGAGCCATCGACATACTGGTTCAGCCAGGTCTGCAGCCAGTTGCCCAGCTGCGCCTTGCTCATCGTGCTGCCGATCTTGTCGCGCACCATGCACTTCAGGTAGTGCGCGAACCGGCAGCTGGCGAACAGATACGGCAGCCGCGCGGCAAGATTGGCGTTCGCGGTGGCCGCGGGGTCTTCGTATTCCTGCGGCTTCTGCAGCGACTGCGCGCCGATGAACGCGGCGAAATCCGAGTTCTTTTTGTGGATGAGCGGCATGAAGCCGTTCTTCGCCAGCTCCGCCTCGCGCCGGTCGTTGATCGCGATCTCGGTCGGGCACTGCATCGCCACGCCGCCGTCGTCGCTCGGGAAGGTGAAGGTCGGCAGGCCCTCCACCGCGCCACCGCTCTCCACGCCGCGGATGCGCGTCGTCCAGCCGTACACCTTGAAGGCGCGGGTGATGTTGGTCGCCATCGCGTAGGCGGCGTTGCTCCAGCAGAACTTCGTCTGGTCGGTGCCGTCCACGTCCTCCTCGAAGTGGAATTCCTCGACCGGCTCGGTCTTCTCGCCGTACGGCAGGCGGGACAGGTAGCGCGGCAGGCAGAGGCCGATGTAGCGCGCATCCTCGCTTTCGCGCAGCGAGCGCCAGGCGGCGTATTCCGGCGTCTGGAAGATCTTGGTCAGGTCGCGCGGGTTGGCCAGTTCGTTCCAGCTCTCCATGCCGAACACCGTGGGCGCCGCCGCGGCGATGAAGGGCGCGTGCGCGGCCGCGGCGATCTGCGCGAGATCGCCGATCATCTGCACGTCCTGCGGGCTGTGGTCGAAATAGTAGTCGCCGACCAGCAGCCCGTACGGCTCGCCGCCGAACTGGCCGTATTCCTCCTCGTAAACCTTCTTGAAGACCGGACTCTGGTCCCAGGCGGTGCCGCGGAACTTCTTCAGGTTCTTGGCCACGTCCTTCTTGGAGATGTTGAGGACCTTGATCTTCAGCATCTCGTCGGTTTCGGTGTTGTTGACGAGGTAGTGCAGCCCCCGCCACGCCGATTCCAGCTGCTGGAAGTCCTCGTTGTGGATGATCGCGTTCACCTGCTCGGACAGTTTGGCGTCGATTGCGGCGATGATCGCCTCGATCGTGCGCAGGCTGTCGCCGGAGATCAGCGTGGTGTTTGCCAGCGCCTGCTGCGCCAGCGTCTGCACCGCGGTTTCCACGGCGCTGCGCGCATGGTCGGACTTCGGCTTGAACTCGCGCGTCAGCAGGGCGGCAAAGTCGCTCGTCGTCGCGGCGGCGACGCCGGCAGCGGCCTCGGATTGCGTCCGGATGCCCGACATGGTCAGCCCTCCCCTTCCTTGTCCGCCGGCTTCGGTGCCGCGGCCAGCGACTGCAGCAGCGCCGGGTCGTTCAGCACCTTGGTGATCAGGTCTTCCGCCCCGCTCTTGCCGTCCATGTAGGTGAGGAGGTTCGACAGCTGCGTGCGCGCTTCCAGCAGCCTGTTCAGCGCGTCCATCTTGCGCGCGACCGCGGCCGGCGAGAAATCGTCCATGCTCTCGAAGGTGATATCGACCGCCAGGCTGCCTTCGCCGGTCAGCGTGTTCGGCACCATGAAGGCGACCCGCGGCTTCATCGCCTTCATGCGGTCGTCGAAATTGTCCACGTCGATTTCAAGGAACTTGCGATCCGCGACGGCGGGCAGCGGCTCGGCCGGCTTGCCCGAGAGATCGGACATCACGCCGACCACGAAGGGCAGCTGCACCTTCTTCTCCGACCCGTAGGTCTCCACGTCGTATTCGATCTGCACCCGCGGCGCCCGGTTGCGGGCTATGAACTTCTGACTGCTTGCCTTCGCCATGACCTGCCTCGCTGCGCCGCTGTGCGCGGCATCCTGGGGTTGACCGTCGCTGACGCACGTCGGCCGGAGGGGCTGCGCCTCCGGTCACTCATCGCGGTTGCCGATGATGGTCTGCGCCTGCATCAGCCCATCCGGGGCAAGATCGCGCAGAATGTCGAGGAAATCCTTTTCGGCGAGGCGCCGCGCGCGCTCGATCAGCAGCGGCAGCGGGCTCGACGGCTCGTAGCGCTGGTAGTAGCGGCACACCAGGTCGAGCAGCCGCAGCGCATCGGCGCGGGTGGTCACTTCGGTCAGCGCCGCGGCGCTGACCGGGCCGCCGCGCCGGGCCGGAGCGGCCTCCGCCGGAGCATCGGCTGCCGGCGCCGCCGCAACGTCCTCCGCCGCCGGCGCGACGGGCGCGGCGCCGGGCTCGCCGAGGATCGCATAGCGCTCGATGGTACGGCCGATCTCGCGCAGCAGCTTGACCAGTTCGGTGAGTTCGGGGCCGGTGCCGAAGCCGGCCCTGGCGTCGAACACCGCTCCCATGCCGGTCGCTGCCTCGGCCGCCTGCACGGCGGCGTCGCGCAGCACCGCCAGCCGCGCCGGGTCGCTGTCCTGGAACGCGGCGCGGATGGTCGATTCGCTCGGCTTCTCGGCCTCGCCATCGCCGTCGATGAGGCCGGTGGCAATCGCCGCATCGCGCCAGGAATACTGGCCCAGCCGCGGCGAGCCGGCGAGCGGCAGGCCGCGCAGGCGCTTCAGCACCAGGCCGGGATGGGCAATCCGCAGCAGCGCGTTGGCACGCAGCGTCGGGTCGTTGTCCTCTTCCGGATCGAGTTGCGGATGCACCGTCTCCCAGCGCGCACCCAGCAGCGCGTGCGTCGCGGCCAGCACCTCGGCGTAGGCGGGCAGGCCGCTCAGGTGCAGCCGTGCGACCGCCAGATGGGCCAGCACGCGCAGATCGCGCGTCCGCTCCAGCAGCGCCGACGCCTGCGCGGCCACTCCCTTCCAGTCCGGTTCCTCGGCAGCAATGATGGTGCTGCCGAACTGCTGTTCCGGCTTGCCCTGGGCGGCCCGTTCCAGCGCGCCGAAATCGGCGTCGAACTCCAGGTCGGGACCGGCCGGCAGGTCGTCGGAGACCGCGGCCAGCAGCGTGTCGGTGTCGAATGGCGGCATGTCAGTCGGCGGCCGCGCCGCGGCGATCCGGCGGTGCGCTCATGCGTGCCCTCCCCGTTCCGGCGTTCTGCCGCACGCCGCGCGCTGCCGCGACGAGACCGGCGTGGTTCGGGAGGCCGCGGTGTCGAAGGGATCGCCGTCATTGCGCATGCGGTCAGTTCGCCGGCTGCTCGTTCCTCATGCCGCATAAAGCCCGAAGCGCAGTACCGTTTGCAAGTTAGACTTTGCATGTTCCGGGTGCGATCGCGACGCCCGGTTCCCGTCGGCACGCCGGCCGGTCGTGCGCCGGTCAGGCCGCGCGGCGGAATCGCGCGAGCGGGCCGGAGCGCAGCAGCGCGCTTGGCAGCCGGCGCCCGACGATGCGCTCGGCCAGCCGTCCGGCCTCGACCAGCGCGTCGAGATCGACGCCGGTGGCGATGCCCATCTCCTCGCAGAGCAGCACCAGCTCCTCGGTGGCGATGTTGCCCGGCGCGCCCGTCTGGCCGGCGAACGGGCAGCCGCCGAGGCCGCCCACCGCCGCGTCGAACCGCGCGATGCCCAGCCGCAGCCCGGCATGCGCGTTGGCGATGCCGAGGCCGCGCGTGTCGTGCAGATGGAGCGACAGCCGCAGCGCCGGCCAGCGCGCGCGCACGGCGCCGACCAGCCGCTCCACCCGCGCCGGCGTCGCCCACCCCATCGTGTCGGCGAGCGAAACCTCCTCGACGGCGGCGCCGGCGTCG
>JAJZVE010000236.1 GCA_021845835.1 Pseudomonadota bacterium
GCGGATTGCGCCCCTTGCGGGCCTTGGTCTTACGGACGGTGAAGGCCCCGAAGCCGGGCAGCGTGAACTTCCCGGACTTCTTGAGCTCCTTGACGATCGCTTCGATCACGTCACCGGCGGCGCGGGTGGCGGCGCTGCCGGTGATTTCGGCGGATTCTTGGATCGCCTGGGCGATGAAGGCTTTCGACATGCTGTCTCCTCATGGCGTTGTAGCGGCGCACTGGCGCCTGGGACCGGGCGGATGGGAATCGGCGCCGAAGCGGACCACTCAAAATTCGGTTAGCGCATTGAGTTGGCCTAGGAAAGCGCTAATCTAACAGGGTCCCGATCAGCGCCGACCCACGGTCCAGACCGATTTTCCCCAAAGATATAGATGCTTAGGCCCTCCCCGCGCCGCGCGCGGCGGCGCACGCGCATCACCGTTCTGAAGGGTGAGGGATGGGGTGAGACACTTCCAGCGATTCTAAATCCGTGGTTTCCTGAAGTTCCTGTCGGTCTACCTCTCTTTCCGGTCGGTTTTCCCAGCGGTTTCGTGCGTTCCCGCCGTCAGGGTGGCCTGATGGCGGCGTCGGTGATTGCGCGTCCGTAGTCCTGGCTGCGGATTCCGGTGATCTTGAATGCGCATCCTGGCGTGGTTGCCGGATATCTCGGCCCGGCGGCCGCCAGCCGGACGGCCTTCCGCGACGGCTGGTTCTATCCGGGCCATCGCGGCGCGGTCAGCGACGGGCAAGTGCTGACCATCACCGGGCGGGACCGCGAGATGATCGACATCGGCGGGTCGGAAGTCAGTCCGCGCTTCATCGAGACCGTGCTGCTGTCCGATCCCGGGGTAAAGGAGGCGGCCGCCTTCGCCATCACCGGGGCCGACGGGCTGCCCGAGATCTGGGCCGCGATCGGCGCTGACACGCCGGTTGCGGGGGATCGGCTCGACCGCGCCTGCGCGCGCCGGCTGGGCGCCGTCGCGCCGCGTTTCATCCTGCACCTGAAGCACCTGCCGCGCAGCGAGACCGGTCAAGTGCTCATTCCGGCGCTCGCCGAGCTTGCCCGGCGCCGGAAGCCAGCACCACACTGAGCCGTGGGCCACGCGCCGCATCACGGTCGAAACTTGTATGGGGCTTTGTCTGTCGGGCTGAATCAGTCGCGCCCAAGGCTCGGCACGCTGGGCGGCGTGCAGGCGGGATCGACCGGCTCGAGGGGAATTGAGGGTGAGCGGCCGGCGCGCACGGATGTTCTACGTCACCAGATAGTCCCGCATCGCGGCCTCGTCGGGGGCCGTGCCCCAGCCTGGGGTCGCGGGCAGCGTTATCATTCCATCGACCACCGGCGGCGGCGGGACGAGTCGGTCGCGCAGGGGGTTCGCGTGGAAATCGCGCTCGAGCTGGCCGTCCCCGCCGGCGGCGGCGAGCAGGTGGGCCGAGCAGAGAAAACCAATGCCACCACCGAGGTAGTGCGGGAAGTAACGCCGGCCGCTGGCAATGATGGCTCGTGCGAGGGGCAGGCAGCCGGATACGCCGCCCCATTTGCACATGTCGGGCTGGACCACCGTCAGACCGTTCTCAATTGCTTGGTCGAAGGCGGCGCGCCCGCGGAGGTTCTCGCCGGCCGCCAGCGCTACCGGGGAGGCGGCGCGCAGATGCCGCCATTCCGCGTCCGTGGAATCGGCGGGGAGCGGTTCCTCGATCCATTGCAATCCGACGCCTGCGAAGGAGCGGACTTGCGCCACGGCTTCGTCGAGGCTCCAGCTCTGGTTCGCGTCCGCCTGCACCTGCACGCCCGGTCCGGCCCGCTCAATGACACGGCGCAACGTATCGGCGTGCGGTTGCTCGCCGCCCCAGATCCGCAGTTTCAGCGCCGGATAGCCGGCGGCGAGAATGGCGGGCAGCGCCGCCTCGATCTGCTGCGGATCGAGGCCGCTGGCGTAGGCGGGCACGCTATCGCGAACCCCACCCAGCAGCCGCCACAGCGGCTTGCCAGCGCGCCGAGCCACCAGGTCCCACAGGGCGATATCGATCCCGGCGAGGACTTGGCCGATGGGCCCGGCCTCGCCGGTGTGGTTGGCGAGCAGGCGCGTCGCGCGAGTCAGGTGGGCGAAGGCGTGGGCGGGGCTCGCGAAACGCTGCCCCTCAAGGAGCGGCGCCATCACCGTGCGGATAAGCGCCGCGCGGTGCTCGATGCCGAGACCCGAGGGAAACGTGCCCCACGCCTCGCCCCAGCCGACGGCTCCGTGCTCGTCGGTGACGCGCAGGAAGACGGTCTGAGGGCCGTACTGGATGCCGAACGGCGTCGGTCTCGGCGTGTCGCGCCGGAAGCGCAGTGCGAAGGCCTCGATGTGCCGTGGTGCGACGCCCACCTCGTCTGTCGCCTCCGCCATCGGATTGCTCGCTCCCCCAGGGGGGTGCATCGCCGGGTCCGTGCTCATCTCGATTGCCATAGCGGTTCGATTCGCCCGAGCAGGAAGAGGAAGGAACACATGCCGACGAGGGCGACAACGGAGGCGACCAGCAGCGGCAGGACGAAGGAGTGTGTGGCGGCCACCAGCGCACCAGTGACGATGGGTGCCAGCACGCCGCCGCCGAAGTTGCCCGCGGCGTTCATCACCCCGGAGATCGAGGCCGTGTAGGCGCGGCCCGGGCTGATATCGACCGGCAGCGACCAGATGGCGCCGTAGGCGAGGCGCATAGCGAAGGCGGTGAGAGTGAGTAGCGCGATCACCATCGCCGGCGACCTAGAAAAGGCGACGCCGACGAGGGCGAGCGCGCCGACGGTCATGCCAACGCCGATTGGAACCTTGCGGGCGATCTCGGTACTGCCGAAGCGTGCGCTCAACATATCGGACCACTTGCCGCCGAGCCCGCCCGCAATCACCGCGGAGAACGCGGGGAAGGAGCCGTAGATGCCCATCTGGGCGAGCGAGAAATGCTCCGCCTTCACGAGATAGGTCGGCAGCCAGGTCAGGAAGAAGCCGTAGAGATAGGGGTAGCAGAAATAGCCGATGATCAGCGCCCAGGTGCGGCGATAGGCGAGCAGATCGAGCCATCGACGCCCGAGCTCGTCCGCGTCGGAGGCGGGCATCTGGTCGGCCTCGACATAGGCGCGCTCCTCCGCGCTCACGCTTGGATGGGTCGCCGGCGGGTAGTAAAAGACCCACCAGGCGATTGTCCAGGCTAAGCCGATGAGCGCGCAGCCGACGAAGACCGCCGGCCAGCCAAAATGAATCAGCAGAAAGGCGGAGAGCGGCAGCGCGATCAGCGCGCCGCCATCGTTGCCCACGGAATAGATGCCTGAAGCGAGGCCGCGCTCGGCCTTGGGAAACCATTCGCCAACGGTCGCCGCGGCCGCTGGAAAGTCGCCGGCTTGGCCCGCGCCCAGCAGGGCGCGCAGCGTGAACAGCGAGGCGAAGCCATTCACGCCTGCCGTTAGTAATGTGACTAACGACCACCAGAGGCCGATGATGGTGAAGGAGCGGCGCGGCCGCAGGCGATCGACGACATAGCCCGCGGGGATGTTGCAGATCGCGTAGGTCCAGAAGAAGCCCGAGAGAATGACGCCGTCGAGCGCCGGAGACAGGTGGAACACCTTGCTCACGACCGGCAACGCCGCCGCGAGATTCACGCGGTCGAGCGACTGGACGCTCATGCCGATGAAGAGCAGGCCGCAGAGCCGCCAGCGCAGGCGAGTGGGGGGCTTGGTTATCATGCTGCGCGCTCGTGCACGCGGTTCTCCGGACAAGCCATGACACCGGTATCAGTCATCGTGAAGCCCCCCCCCTGGGGCTTGCTGAAGCATATCATGGGAGCGTGGCATTTCAACAATCGACGAGGGTTCCGATCCGGATGGCCGAACCCATCGTAGGAATGGGAGGTATGCGCGGCTCGCGGGGATTGGGACTGAACTAAACCGCTAAGGGCTGGCGCCGAACAACTACGTCATCCTGATCTGATAGCAGGTGCTATGGTGTGGTTCCACTCCGGATGGAATGGGTCAGCGGTGATGTTGATAGCGGCGAACTCATCGTGACCGCGATGCCTTTTTGGATATTGGCCGTCATCGATGCGACAGGTGACGCTCAGTCCGGTCCTGGTTGTGGCACCGGCGATCAACTGCACAATCACCTGATGGCTGACCAGCGGCTTGCCGCGCCAGTTCTGGGTGATGAAGGCGAATAGTCGGTGCTCGATACGGTTCCACCTGCTGGTGCCGGGCGGCAGGTGGGCAACGGTGATCGCCACCCGAGCTCGTTGGCCAGAAGTTGCAGCTCGCGCTTCCACAGCCGTACGCGCGGGCCGTTGCTGCCGCCGCAATCAGCGGTGATCAGCAGGCGTTTGGCACCGGGATAGCGGTGTTTGCCAAGCTCGTACCAGCACCGGCGGATGCTCTCGACGGCAAGAGCCGCCGTGTTATGGTCGATGCCGACGCTGACCCAGCCGGCGTTGGCGGCGATGTCATAGACCCCATATGGCACCGCCCTGCCGAGTTCGGGGATCTTGAAGTCATGCACCCGCACCGGCTCGGGATTGCCCTTTGGGCGCAACTCCTTGCGGCCGTTCTTGAAGTCTCCGACCAGTTCCTTCTTCTTGGTGTCGACCGAGATAGCCGGCTGGCGTTCGGCCTGGAACGCCTTGATCCGCGCGTTGATGTGCTCGAATTGCGCATCGCGGTCGGGGTGGCTGCTGCCTTCGTGGGTTGCGGTTCGCCCCGGATCATCGAGGCGCAGGTCGCGCAGCGCGGTCGAGCCGCCACACCGACGGCAGCCGCTCCAGCAGCGCCGCGCAACTCACGCCGGCCTTCAGGCCTTCGTTCTCCTCATTCTGTCCGTGCATTGCTCCGCCCTCCTCTCGGGATCGGCCGGGCACGGATGGGAGCGGCGCCATGCCTTTGCCCTCTCCTTCTGCTCCGCCGTGTCCTCCGGGGACCGCGAAGCCGGCGCGCGGCAAGGGCGTGCACAGCACGGGAGCGCTATCTGGTCAGATTCGGATCATGGGAAGCCGCTCGATCGCAGCTGCATCTTTTTGCTCTACACCGCTCGGCGGAACCTTCCCTTGGGTGGTGACCTCGGCGTCCCCTTCCTGTCAGGCGGCGCGGAAGGCAAGCGTGCCTGTGAAGAAAGAGGCTTCTTTGCTGTTTGGTGTGGGTAGCCTCCCCGCCCACGCCCCCCTCCGGTGTTTCTCGGTTCGGCTGGGAGCCGTTTCTCCATCCCGGTCTGAACCCTCCCAGGGCGCCGCACCCGTGCGCGGCGCGCAGCGTCCTTGACGGCGGCGAGCACGGCGCCAGACTCGGGCAGGTCGGGCACCCCGGGCTGCCCGACGGGCCGCTACCCGCTCCGAACAGCGAAGAACCGTTCTTACTTCGTGGAAATCGCGGTGCCGGCTGACGGCGGCTCCCGGCGGTGGCGCATGAACCCCATCACCTCCTGCTGCCGCAGGACGTCCGGCGCAAGGGCGACACCGAGCCCGGCGGCCTCGGTCGGCAGGGCCGATATGCCACCGCAAGCGTGCGGCAACGCGTTGCCGGCGAGCGCACCGAACAGGTCCGTCTCATCGAATTGCACTTCCAGCCGATCCAGGCTTGGGGCCGCGGCACACACATGCAGGCTGACGGCATGGCAGATCGGGCCGGTCGGATTGTGCGGTGAGAAGCCGATCTTTGCCTGCGCGAAGCTGTCCGACAAGCGCAGCATTTCGGCGAGACCGCCGACGTATTTCACATCCGGCATCATCACGTCGTAGGCGCCAGCGCGCAGGAACGGTGCGAACCCCGCCGCGCCGATGCCGAGCTCGCATCCGGCCAGGCGCACGCCACGCGCGTTCGCCAGCCCGCGCAGGCGGCGTAGCGCGGAAAGAGCATCATCGGTTTCCGGCAGCGGACATTCGACCCAGTACACCGCTTGCGCCGCGGCCGCGCGGATGACCTCGACGGCCGTCGGCTCAGTGAGCCGCCAATGGCAATCCACCAGCAGATCACAGTCCGGGCCGATCGCGGCCCGTGCCGCTGCGATCCGATCGAGGCCGGGCCCGATGGCCCCGGCAGCCACCGGCAGGCCCGGCGTCATTTCGTCGAACGGCGCGATCTTCACCGCGGTGAACCCGGCGGCGAGGGCAGCACACGCGCTCGCGGCGAAGCTCTCGGGGCGCCGGTCCACGGTGCGGCGGTTGATGTTGGCGTACAACGGCACAGTCGCGCGCTGCGGGCCGCCGAGCATGGCGGCAACCGACTGGCCGGCGCGCCGTCCCGCGATATCCCAGAGCGCATGGTCGATGGCAGAGACCGCCGCCGCAGCTGCCAGATCCACGGGGAGCGGCAATGGCGCCGGCGCGGCGTGGGGCAGGGCGAACAGCGCCTCCGACAGGGCCCCGGCGGCTTCCAGGACCGCCCGGTCCTGCCCGTTGAGGCTGGCCTCGCCGGCGCCGGTCAGTCCCGCCGCGGTCTCGACCTCGACAAAGATCCACCGCGTCTTGGGGGTCACCTCGGCGACATGGCACGACAGCCGCACGACCGGGTCGCTCATCACGCCACCGCCGCCGCGGCCGCCCCGAGGGCGACGTCCATGCGTTCGAGCAGGTCGTATTTCGCCTTGATCACGTGTGCATTCATGATAGCTGCCGTGGCCTCGATATCGCGCGCCGACAGCGCGCGAAGCAGGTTGCGATGGTCGCTGGAGACGCCAGCGAAACGCTCTGGCCCATAGCCGTAGCGATGCCAGAGGGCAGCGATCAGCACCCAGTGCTGATCCACGATGGCGACCGCCTGCGGGTTGTGCGCGGCCGCGTTGATGAGCTGATGGAATCTCCGGTTGATCGCCAGCGCGGCCGGAAAGTCGCCGTCTGCGACCCGCCGATGTCGATCGGCCTCGATGGTCTGCAGCTCGGCCAGTTGCGCGGCCGTACAGTCGCGCGCGGCCTGCCGCGCCAGCACGACCTCGATTGCGCTACGCGTTTCGAACATATTGACGACGAACGGGCGATCGAGGCTGCGCACCCGGGCGCCGCGGTTCTGTTCCAGTACCAACAGGCCCTCGCCCTGTAGCTGCCGCAGCGCCTCGCGGATGGGCATGTGGCTCGCGCCATAGCGGCCGGCGAGCTGGTTGATCGTCACCCGCGCGCC
>JAJZVE010000237.1 GCA_021845835.1 Pseudomonadota bacterium
CACCGCCTCCGACAGGCTGCGCAGCTTTTGTTTCCTGCCGCTCATGCGCGCGGTTCCTCCATGCGTGTCAGCGTGGCCCGGCGACGTAGATGCCGTCGGGGTCGATGTGCTCGCGCAGCAGGCGCAGCTGCGCCTCGCTGGGGCGGGGGAATTCGTGCAGTCCGGGCGCTGCCGCGATCGCGAAGCCGGTGCGTGCCTGTACCGTCGCCATGTCCACGCCCGGGAACAGCGCCTCCGCCCGCATGCGGCAGGTCGCGGGGTCGAAGCCCAGCACGCCGAGATCGGTGATCACCCGCACCGGGCCGCCGCCGGGCAGGCCGGCACGCGCGCGGGCGCCCGGCCCGTCGAGGAAGCCGGGGCTGGTCACGTAGTTCAGCTTCTCGACGAAGCGGCGCGGGTCCTGGCGGCAGATGACGACGAAGCGCCGCGCCATGCTGGCCATGTCGTTGGCGCCGCCGCTGCCGGGCAGGCGCACGCGCGGCACCGGGTAGCCGCCGATCGCGGTCGAGTTCAGGTTCCCGTACGGATCGATCTCCGCGGTGCCGAGGAAGGCGATGTCGATGCGGCCCCGCTGCAGCAGGCCGAGCGCGAAGCGCATGCCCGCGACCTTGGTCGCGCCGTAGGCGAGGCGGTAGTCGCCGACGCCGGTCGCCAACTGCTTCGGACTCGGGTCGATGATGCCGGACTCGAACACCAGCCGGGTGCGCGGCGCGTGCGTCGCCTTGGCCAGATAGGCCGCGACCATCGGCAGGCCGGTGCCGATGAAGGCGGTTTCGTCGTCGCCGATCTCGGCCGCCGCCGCGACCGCCATGAACTCGTCCCGGCTCGGCTCAGTCATGGCCCGGCTCCTGCCGCCAGCCCAGCGCGGGGTCCACGGTGAGGCGGGACAGCCGGCTCACGCCGAACAGATCGAGGTAGGCGAGGTGGTCGGCCGGGCCGAACACGAAGCGGTCGAGCCAGCCCTGCAGCGCCGCCGCGTCGCCGCTCGCCGCGTAGTAGTCGCGCAGCGCCGGGGCGTCGTGGTCGTAGTAGCCGAACACCCCGGTCGGATGGGCGCCGTACGGCGCATGTACGACGGCATCGACCATCAGCCCGGCGACCAGGGTCGCCGCCGGGGCGCGGCGCAGCACGTCGGTCTCGACGATCTCCTCCGCCGTGATCACCACGCGCCGCGCCGCGGCGGCCTGCTCCTCCAGCACCGAGGTCGGGCCGGCGAGCTGGGCATTGCCGAGGCGGTCGGCGCGGGCGACGTGCAGCACCGCCACGTCCGGCTGCAGCGGCGACACCGCGATGGCATCGCCGTTGCCGAACGGCGAGGCGAGACGGGACCATTTCGCCGCCGCCGGCTCGAACCCCTCGCGCTGGAGGATGTCCGTGCCGGACATGGAGCGTAGCGGCATGAAGGGCAGGCCGAGTCCGGCCGCCATCAGGCGGGAAATCATGCCGAAATGGCTGTGATCCTCCAGCGCGACGGTGCCCGCTTCCACGGCGCGCGAGAAGGCGCGGCAGCGGCCGAACCCCTCGACCATGAAATTCGACATGTAGCTGCGCGACAGGCATCCGGCCGCGGCGAGCCATTCCGCCACCCAGCACTCGGCGACCCCGATCAGCACCAGGCCGCGCCGTCCCTGGCGGATCAGCTCGCGGGTGAAGGCCAGCGGCTGGTGCGAATGCGCGAAGCCGCCGGCGGTGATCGCGGCGCCGTCGCGCACCAGCGCCGCCGCCTCGGCGAGGCTGACCAGTTTGTCGCCACTCGCGCTCATGCGGCCACGATCCATTCGTCGCGGGCGCCGGTGATCAGCGCCACCACATCGTCCCCGCGCAGGCCGCGCGTCGGCACGTCGCCCACCTTGCGGCCGTGGCGCAGCACCACGACGCGGTGGCTCATTTCCAGCGCCATCGGCAGGTTGTGGGTGATCAGCACGATCGCGACGCCCTGCTGCTGCATGTGGCGGACGGCATCCAAGGCCCGCGCCGTCTCCTGCACGCCGAGCGCGGCGGTGGGCTCGTCCAGCAGCACGAGATCCTGTTCCCACAGCCGGGCGCGGGCGATGGCAACCGCCTGGCGCTGGCCGCCGGACAGGCCGGCGACGCCCGCGTCCGGCGACGGCCGGTTGACCGAAAGCCCGGCCAGCGCCTGCCCGGCGGCGGCGCGCATGCCGCGCTTGTCCAGGAAACGGAACGGCCACACCCCGCTGCGCCGTTCGCGGCCGAGAAAGATGTTGTCGCTGACGGTCAGGTTGTTGCACAGGCCGAGATCCTGATAGACCGTCTCGATCCCGAGCCGCCGCGCCGCGTCGGTGCTGCCGACCTCGACCTGCTCGCCCTTCCAGCGGATCGCGCCCGCCGTCGGCGGGGTGGCGCCGGACAGGATTTTGACCAGCGTGCTCTTGCCGGCGCCGTTGTCGCCGACCAGCGCCACGGTCTCGCCGCGGCCGATGGCGAAATCGACGCCGCGCAGGGCCTGCACCGCGCCGTAGCTCTTGCACAGGTCGGCGGCCTGCAGCAGCGGCGCCGTCATGCGCCGGCCTCTGCCCGGCGTCGCGACATGCTCCACCAGACCGCGAGGATGATCACCAGCCCTTGCAGGATCATGAAGCCGATCGGGTTCACGCCCAGCAGCACCATGCCGTTGCGCAGCACCGCCACGAACAGCACGCCGATCAGCGTGCCGACCACGCGGCCCGCGCCGCCGGTGAGCCGCGTACCGCCCACGATGACCGCCGCGATCACGTCGAGTTCCAGCCCCTCGCCCACCGAGGCGCTGCCGGAACTGAGGCGCGCCGCCAGCATGATGCCGCCGAACGCCGCCAGCATCTGCACCGCGACGAACACGCCGATGCGGATGCGCCTGACTTTCACGCCGTAGCGCGACGCCGTGACCGGGTCGCCGCCCAGCGCGTAGATGTGCCGGCCCAGCTTCGTCCTGTCGAGCAGCACGGCACCGCAGACCACCGCCACCGCCATCAGCAGGATCGGCAGCGGCACGCCGAGCACCTGCCCGTACCACAGCGCGTCCATGCTGCCCGGCAGCGGCGCGATGGTCACGCCGCCGGTCAGCAGGAAGGCGCAGCCGCGCAAGGTGGAGAGCAAACCGATCGTGGTGATGAAGGACGGGATGCCCCAGACCACGCGCAGCCCGCCGATGCCGCCGCCCAGCGCCGCCGCGCCCAGCAGCACGCAGGCGGCGGCGAGCGCGATCGGCACGCCCTGCATCACCACGAGCCAGGCAAACACGCTGCCGGCCAGGCCGACCGTGCTGCCGACCGAAAGGTCGATCTCGCCGACGATCATCACGATCGTCATGCCGACCGCGACGATGGCGGTGACCGAGGTCTGGGTGAGCAGCGTGGTGAAGTTCGCGACCGAGAGGAAGTTGCGCGAGAGCGCGCCGCAAACGGCGATGAGGGCGAGCAGCGCGGCGCCCACGCCGATTTCCGATTGCCACGCGCCGAGCGTGCCGCGCCAGCGCGTCGTCGCTGCGGTCGCGCCGGTCAACGGCATGGCCAGGCCCGCCCTGCTTGCCACCGCGCCGGCCTAGCTGTTCAGCGACTTCAGGAAGTCGAGATAGGCGTGCAGTTCGTCCGCCCGTGCGCGGGTATAGAGCTTGGTGGGCACTGTCGTCTGGCGCGGCTGCTGGCGTCCTTCCCGCGCGTTCACCGCAGCTTCCACGCTCAGGTAGCCGATGCGGTAGGGCTGCTGGTCCGACACCGCCTCCAGCGTCGTGCCGGGGTCGAGCATCATGTCCGCCAGTTCGCGGCTCATGTCGATGCCATAAAGCTTCGCCGAGCCGTGCATGCGCCGGCTCGCGGTTGCGGCACCCGCAATGCTGCCGGCATTGGCGCCCATGACGATCTGCACGCCCGGATCGCGCTGCAGCAGCGTCTCCAGCCCGTTGGCGCCCTGCTCCGGCGTCGAACCCGTGGTTTCTCCGATCAGCGTCACCTGCACGTCCTGCAGCGCCGCCATGAAGCCCTGGCGGCGTGGCGCGCTGCCGGCGTTGATCGGCGGCAGGGAGATCAGCCCGAGCGTCGCCTTGCCGCCGAGATCGGCGCGGATGTGCCGCGCCGCCTCGCGCCCGACCGAGGCGCCCAGCTCGACGTTGTCCACGCCGATGTCGTAGGTCGGGATGGCGGTGTCCTTCAGAAACGTATTGTACTGGACGACCGTGATGCCGCGCGCGACGACGCGGCGCACCATCGCGGCCGTCGCGGTCACGTCGATCGGGCTCAGGATCAGGGCGTCGATGCCGCGCGTGACCAGGTCGTCGGACACCTGCGTCTCGGTCGCCAGCTGGCGGTTGTTGATGGCGAGGGTGATGGCGGCGCCGCGCTGCGCGGCGGCGTCGCGCATGCCTTTTTCCACCTGCTGCCAGTATTGCGAATCACGCGCCCAGATCACGGCGCCGATGCGCACCTGCGCCGCCTGTGCGCGGCCGGCGGCGAGCGAAGCGGCGCCTGCCGCCAACAGCGTGCGACGGCGGATCGCGAGTGCCGACATCCCGGACATGAACCATCCCCCTGTGCCACGGCGCCGTTCGCGCCCGCCGATGAAGCCGTTGTTGACGAAGGCGTTAGAAACGTTTTTATTCGACGCCTCGAAGATGCGTCAAGGGCAAAACGCCGTCGGCGCGCGGCGAGCGGCGACGGGAAGGGAAGCACGCAATGGCTGAACCGCGGTCCAAGGTCATGGGCTTGCCGGACGCGGCCGCCCTGGTACGGGACGGCAGCCGGCTGGCGATCGGCGGCTTCGCCGTCTATCAGAAGCCGATGGCGTTCCTGCGCGAGCTGGTACGGCAGCGGCGCCGCAATCTGACCGTCGTGGGCGTCGCCAACGGGCCGGACCTGGACATGCTGGTCGCCGGCGGCTGCGTCGCCCGCGTCGAGACGTCCTATGTCGGGCTGGAAAAGCACGGCCTCGCGCTCAATTTCCGGCGCGCCGCGGAAGCGGGCGCCATCAGCGTGGTGGACTACCCGGAACTCGCGAGCTGGGACCGCTTCCGTGCCAGCGAGGAAGGATTCGCCTTCTGGCCGTGCAGCTTCCTGGGCGGCAGCGACATTCTGCGCACCAATCCCGACATCCGGCCATTCGACTGTCCGATGACCGGCCGCAAGCTGCACGCCATTCCGGCCGCCGATCCGGACGCGGTGGTAATCCACGCCATCGCCGCGGACGCCCAGGGCAACGTCGTGCTGCCGGCGCGGCGGCTGCTGCCGCAGCACCACGATCTGAGCCTCGCGCGGTCGTGCGACACCGTCATCGTGACGGTGGAGAAGATCGTGGAAAAGGACTTCATCCGCCGCCACGCCGACCACGTGCAGATCCCGTCCTACCGCACCAGGGCGGTGGTGGAACTGCCCTGGGGGGCGCATCCGACGCCGCTGCTGGGCCGCTACCTGATGGACGACGCGCACATGGCCGAATACGTCGCTGCCGCCGCCGACGCCGGCGCGATGGCGGCGTATCTCGATGCCTACGTCACCGGCGTGTCCCACGCGGACTATCTCGCCAGGCTCGGGCCGTCGCGGCTCGGCGCCCTCCAGGACCTGGACATGCCGGCATGACCGACCGACCCGCCACCCTGCACGAGATCATCGCCGTCAACCTCGCGCGCGACTTCGCGGACGAGGAGGTCGGCTTCACCGGCCTGCTGACCGGAGAGGCCGCGGCCCGGTTCGGCACCGGCATCCCGCTCGCTGCGATGGAGCTGGCGCGACAGAGCCACGCGCCGGGGCTGACCATCCTGCTCGGCGGCTGCTATCACAACCCGGACGTGGCCAGGCTCAAGGCGCTGCCCAGCTCGGAGCACGACGCGCTGCTGCGCGACCTCGAATGCGAGGCGCGGATGACGACCTATCCCGGCCCGTGGGTGCTGAAGCGCCACGATGTAACGTTCGGCTTCAGCAGCGCGGTGCAGGTCGACCGCGTGGGCAACATCAACAGCGTCTGCATCGGCGACCATGCGCGCCCGCGGGTGCGGCTGGTCGGGCCGATCCTGCAGCCGGAGCACATGACGCTGTTCCGGCGGGAATACGTCATGATGCCGTATCACGAGCGCCGCAACTTCGTGGAACAGGTCGACTTCGTCTCCGGCGTCGGCTATCCCGGCGGCCTTGCCGGACGGCGCGCCCTGGGACTCACCGAACACGGTCCGCGCTGGGTGGTCACGCCCAGGTGCATCTTCGACTTCGACCGCGAGCGCGGCGCGATACGGGTGCGCTCCATCCATCCCGGCGTGAGCGCGGCGGCGCTGCAGGCGGCCACCGGCTTCGATCTCGGCCCGCTCGACGGCGTGCCGACCACGCCGTTGCCGACTCCGGAGGAGCTTGCGAGACTGCGGACCAGCGTGGACCCGAAATCCATCCTGGCAAGCTGAGAGAGGGACGATGGCGCGGGGTGGCAGCGGCGACGGCGCGCGCAAGCGGGTGACCATCCACGACGTCGCGCGCGCAGCGGGCGTCTCGCTGTCCACCGTGTCCAACGCGCTGGCCGGCAAGGACATCGTCCGCGAGGATACGCGCCGCATCGTGCAGGAGGCGGCAGCGCGGCTCGGCTATCGCGCCTCGGCGGTGGCGCGGGCGCTGCGCACGCGGCGCACGAACACCGTCGGCGTACTGCTGGCCGACGTGGCCAACCCGAGTTCCGCGGACTTCGTCCGCGGCATCGAGGACGTGGCGATCCGCGAGCGCTTCACCCTGCTACTGTGCAACAACGACGGCGACGAGGTGCGCCAGGCCGTCCAGATGCGCAGCCTGATCGACCGGCAGGTCGATGGCATGGTGCTGATCTCGCAGTACTGCGAAGGCCCGGCGGTGCGCGAGCTGCTGGACAGCGGCGTGCCGTTCGTCCTGATGCAGCGGCGCAGCGCGCGCTTCCGCGACAACTACGTGGGGGCGGACAACCACGCCAGCATCGTCGCCGCCGCCGAGTATCTGGCCGGGCAGGGGCACCGCCGGGTCGGCTATGTCTGCGGCCCGGCCATGTCCTCGGCGGTCGCGGAACGCTTCGCCGCGTTCCGCGAGGCGAGAACTCGGCTCGGCCT
>JAJZVE010000238.1 GCA_021845835.1 Pseudomonadota bacterium
GGCGGACGGAACCGGGTCGCGGGCGGCGGAACAGCCGCACAGGGTCGCGGCCAGCATCCCGGCCGCGCAGACACGCCAACCGGACCACGCCTGCCGGACCCGCATGCGGCGGCAACGCCGGGCGGGCGGCTTCGTTCGCCGGGCGATGCGTATCTGGCGCCGATCCGCCGTCGTGTCGCGCCGACGCCGGATACCGGATGCCGGCGCAGTCTTCGCCGTGGACGGATTCGCCGTAGTCTCACGGGTTGTCGATGACAGCCTGAGATCAGGCGACCGCCCGCAGCAAAACGTCATCGCCGTCTTGTTGCGTGGTTTGATCGCCGGCTCCTACGATCTGACGTTGCCTTCACGGGGGGAACCAATGCCGGGACCGGGCATTGCCGGCCAGGGACGCGGGCGCGCCGGGCGAAGCTGCCGGATCGCCGTGCCGCTCGTCGTGCTGATCGCGCTCACCGGCTGCAAGCCGCAGAACCGCTACGTCCCGCCGCCGCCGCCGCAGGTCGGCGTGGCGACGCCGGCGCAGCGGGAGATCACCCGCTACGTGTACGGCACCGGCAATCTCTCGGCGGTCAATCAGGTCGATCTGTTCGCCCGCGTGCAGGGCTTCGTGCAGGAAATCGACTACCAGGACGGCGCGATGGCGCAGAAGGGGCAGACGCTCTTCGTCATCGAGCCGGCGCCCTATCAGGCGCAACTGCAGCAGGCGCAGGCCGACCAGGCCGGCAAGGAGGCGCAGGTCAAGCAGACCGACGCCGAATACATCCGCCAGTCGCAACTGGGAAAGAAGGATTTCGCCTCGCGCTCGGCGGTCGATACCGCGCTCGCCAACCGCGATGCGGCGCGGGCGGCGGCGGCGGCGGCGAAGGCGGCGACGGCGCAGGCGGCGATCACCTATTCCTATACCCGCGTCATCGCGCCGTTCACCGGCCTTGTCTCGGCGCATCTGGCCGATGTCGGCGGGCTGGTCACCGGCTCGCCGCCGACCAAGCTCGCCACCATCACGCAGATGGACCCGATCTGGGTGACCTTCACGCTGAGCGAGCAGGACGTGCTGCGCGTGCGGGAATCGATGCGCCGGCGCGGCGTGAAGCTGGTCGATATCGGCAAGGTGCCGGTGGAGATCGGCCTGCAGGACGAGAGCGGCTATCCGCATCAGGGCGTGCTCGACTACGTCGCCCCCGGCCTCGATCCGGCAACCGGCACGATCACGGTGCGCGGCATCTTCGCCAATGCGAATCGCGACCTGCTGCCCGGCTATTTCGTGCGGGTGCGCGTGCCGGTGGAAACCGGCGTGGCCGCCATGCTGGTCCCGGAGACGGCGATCGGCGCCGACCAGCTCGGCCGCACCGTGCTGGTGGTCGATGCGCATGACGAGGTGCAACTGCGCCACGTCCAGGTCGGCGAAACCTCGGGCGGCATGCGGGAGATCACGGCGGGCCTGAAGCCGGGCGAGCGCGTGGTGGTGGAGGGGCTGCAGCGCGCCGTGCCGGGGCAGAAAGTGGCGCCGGTGCAGCAGACGGCCGCGCGATGATCTCCAAATTCTTCATCGACCGGCCGGTGCTGGCCAATGTGCTGGCGATCGTGATCGTGCTGATCGGCCTGGTCGCGCTGCTGCGCCTGCCGGTCGCGCAGTACCCCGAGGTGGTGCCGCCGACGGTGCAGGTCACCACGCGCTATCCCGGCGCCTCGGCGCGCGACGTGATGAACACCGTCGCGCTGCCGATCGAGCAGCAGGTGAACGGCGTGGAGGACATGCTGTACATGCAGTCCACCAGCGCCAGCGACGGCACCTACACGCTCACCGTCACCTTCGCCATCGGCACCGACCTGAACTTCGCGCAGGTGCTGGTGCAGAACCGCGTCTCCGCCGCCCTGTCGCAACTGCCGCAGGCGGTGCAGGCGCAGGGCGTGACGGTGGAGAAGAAATCCACCTCCATCCTGGAATTCGTCACGCTGACGGCGAAGGACCCGAAGCTCGACAGCCTGTTCCTGGCCAACTACGCCACCATCAACCTGCAGCCGGAACTGGCGCGCCTGCCCGGCGTGGGCGAGGTGACGGTGTTCGGCGCCGGGCAGTATGCCATGCGCATCTGGCTCGACCCGCAGAGGATGCAGGCGCGCGGCCTGACCGCGCAGGACGTGGTGAACGCGCTGCAGGCGCAGAGCCAGCAGGTCAGCGCCGGACAGGTCGGCGGGCCGCCGGCGCCGCCGGGCACGCCGTTCCAGCTGACGCTGAACGTCGCCGGGCGGCTGGACCAGGCGGAGCAGTTCGCCGACGTGATCGTCAAGACCGATCCGACGACCGGCGGCATCACCCGCGTGCGCGACCTCGGCCGCGTCGAGCTGGGCGCGCAGAGCTACGCGCAGACCTTCACGCTCGACGGCAAGCCCGCCGCCGGCATCGGCATCTTCCTCTCGCCCGGCGCCAATGCGCTGCAGGTGGCGAAAGAGGTGCAGGCGCGCATGACCGGTCTCGCCCGCGCCTTTCCGGCCGGCGTGACATGGGAAGTGCCGTTCGACACCACGCGCTTCGTCAGCGCCTCGATCGGCGAAGTGTACCACACGCTGGTCGAGGCGGCGGTGCTGGTGCTGATCGTGATCCTGGTGTTCCTGCAGGACTGGCGCGCGACGCTGGTGCCGGCGACGACGGTGCCGGTGACCATCATCGGCGCCTTCGCGGCGATGGCGGCGCTCGGCTTCACGGTCAATCTCTCGACGCTGTTCGCGATCGTGCTGGCGATCGGCATCGTCGTCGATGATGCCATCGTCATCGTCGAGGGGGCCGCGCACCAGATCGAGCGCGGGCTCACGCCGCATGATGCCGCGGTGCGCGCGATGGAGGAACTGTTCGGCCCGGTGATCGGCATCACGCTGGTGCTGATGGCGGTGTTCATCCCGGCCGCGTTCCTGCCCGGCCTGACGGGGCGGATGTATGCGCAGTTCGCGCTGGTGATCGCGGCGACGGCGCTGATCTCGGCGATCAACGCGGCGACGCTGAAGCCGACGCAATGCGCGCTGTGGCTGCGCCCCGCCGTGCCGCCGGAGCGGCGCAACGCCTTCTATCGCGGCTTCAACGCCGTCTATGACCGCGTCGAGGCGGGCTATGCGCATGTCGTCGGCGCGCTGGTGCGCCACAGCCTGCTGTCGGTCGCCGGCGCGCTGGTGCTGATGGGCATCGCCTTCTGGGGCCTCACGCGCATTCCCGGCGGCTTCCTGCCGCTGGAGGACCAGGGCTATGCGCTGGTCGCGGTGCAGTTGCCGGACGGCGCGGCGCTGGACCGTACGGAGCGCGTGATGAACGCGGTCCAGCAGGCCGCGCGCAAGGTGCCGGGCGTCGCGCGTGTCATCGCCATTGCCGGCATTTCCGTGCTGGACAACAGCGCCTCGCTGTCGAACGCCGGCGTCGCCTATGTCATGTTCAAGGACTGGTCGGCGCGCGGCAAGGGCGAGGATCTGCGCGCGCTCTATGTCGCGCTGAACGCCGCGATGGACCGGATCGAGAGCGCGCAGACCATCGTGCTGATCCCGCCGGCGATCCAGGGCATCGGCAATGCCGGCGGGTTCACGCTGCAGGTGGAGTTGCGCGACGGCAGCGACGACTTTGCCAAGCTCGGCGCGCTGACGCGCACCATCCTTGCCGATGCGTCGGGGCAGAGCGGCATGGGCCGCATCGCCACCAGCTATCGCGCCGGGGTGCCGCAACTCGACCTCGACATCGACCGGGTGAAGGCGGAGAAGCTGCAGATCACCACCGGCCAGGTGTTCCAGTCGCTCGCCACCTATCTCGGGTCGAGCTTCGTCGGCCAGATCACCAAGTTCGGCCGCACCTTCCAGGTCTATGTGCAGGGCGACGCCGAGATGCGCGCGCGCATCGCGCAGATCGAGCAACTGCCGCTGCGCACCGCCTCCGGCCAGATGGTGCCGCTCGGCTCGCTGGCGACGCTGCACACGACGGTCGGGCCGGGGCTGATCAGCCTCTACAACCTCTATCCGACCGCGACCGTGGTCGGCGCGCCGGCGCAGGGCTTCTCCTCCGGCCAGGCGCTCGACCTGCTCGACCAGATCTGCGCGCAGGCGCTGCCGCCGGGCGCCGGCTGCGAGTGGACCGCGATGTCGTACCAGGAAAAGGCGGTCGGCAACCAGCTCTACTACGCATTCGGCCTGGGCATCCTGCTGGTCTATCTGGTGCTGGCCGGACAGTACGAGAGCTGGCTGGCGCCGGTGTCGATCATCCTGTCGGTGCCGCTGGCGCTGGTCGGGCCGGTGTCGGTGCTGCAGGCGCTGGGCATCGACAACAATCTCTACACGCAGATCGGCATCATCCTGCTGATCGCGCTGGCGGCGAAGAACGCCATCCTGATCGTCGAGGTGGCGCGCGAACAGCGGCTGATCCACGGGCTGCCGATCGCCGAGGCGGCGCTGCGCGGCGCGCGCACGCGGCTGCGGCCGATCCTGATGACGTCGTTCGCCTTCATCCTGGGCATGGTGCCGCTGGCGATCGCGACCGGCGCGGGGGCGAACGCGCGCCGGTCGATCGGCATCACCACGATCAGCGGCATGCTGTCGTCCACCCTGCTCGCGGTGCTGCTGGTGCCGAGTTTCTTCGTCGTGCTGCAGCGCTTCGAGGAATGGCGCCGCCCGGCGAAAACCCCGCAGACGACGCCGGCCGAGGCCGGCTGAGGCTCAGCCGGCCACCGGCTCCGCCGGCGCCCGCAGCGGCTTGAGCGCGGTATAGAGGGCGCTGTAGCGGGCGAAGATCTCGTCGTAGCGGGCGACATTGGCGGGGATCGGCTCGATCCGCCGGCCGGGGCGGACCATCGCGGCGACGCCCTCGTCGATGCTGCCGAAGCGCCCGGCGCCGACCGCGGCCAGGATGGCGCAGCCGAGCGCGGGCGCCTCGCTGACATCCGGCACCACCACCGGCAGGTTGGCGGTGTCGGCATGGATCTGCAGCCACAGCGGCGAATTGGTGGCGCCGCCGCCGACCACGATCTCGCTGGCGCCGAATCCCGCCTCGCGCATGCGATCGACGATCGCCCGCGTGCCGCAGCCGATCGCCTCCAGCACCGCGCGGAAGATATGCGGCAGGCCGTGATGCAACGAGAGGCCGGTGAGCGCGCCGCGCGCCAGCGGGTCGGTGTGCGGCGTGCGGTTGCCCTGGAAATGATCGAGCGCCAGCAGCCCCTCCGCCCCCGGCGGCAGCTTGGCCGCCGCTTCGTTCAGGCTGGCGAAGTCGAGCGTGCCGCCGACCAGCCGGCGCAGCCAGTTCACCACCGATCCGGTCGAGGTCTGCCCGCCCTCCAGGATATAGCGGCCGGGATAGACCGCGTCCTTGTAGGTGCCCCACAGCCCGGCGACATGGCTCGCCCGGTCGGAGACGCCGAATTGCAGGTGCGACGACCCGGTGATCATCGCGAGCTGGCCGGGTTGGGCGACGCCGAGGCCGATCATGCCGATGAACGCATCGGCCCCGCCCTGCACCACCTTCACCGTCTGCGGCAGGCCGAGATGGTCGGCGGCGTCGCGGGTGAGCGGGCCGATCACCGCGCCGGGCGGCAGCACCTCGCCGGGCCATTTCTCCAGCAGCGCCGCGACGCCCAGCGTGCGCACCAGGCTTGCCGGGAAGCCCGCGCCGGCGGCGCCGTAATGCCAGCGCACGGCGGCGTTGTTCAGGCTGGCGGTGCGCCGCCCGGTCAGGCGGCGGGTCATGAAGTCCTGGTATTCGCAGACGGTGGCGGCGGCGTCGAACACGCGGGGTTCATGCCGGGCGAGCCAGAGCGCCTTGGGGATCATCCACTCGGCCGAGACCGGCCCCTGCCCGGCGCCGTTGACCGCGAGCGCGGCATCGCCGGTGGCCAGCACGTCCGCCGCCTCCGGCCCCGCCCGCATGTCCATCCACAGGATCGCCGGGCGCAGCGCGCGCCCATCGGCGTCCAGCGCGACCACGGTGCAGCAGGTGGTGTCGATCGACAGCGCCTCGACCTGGCCGGGGGCGATGCCGGCCTCGGCCACCGCGGCGCGCACGGCGCGGCCGGCGGCGTTCCACCAGTCCTCCGGTTCCTGCTCGGCGCGGGCGCCGGCGGCGAAGCGGGTTTCGTAGGGCGCGCTGCCATTGCCCAGGCAGCGCCCGCCCAGGTCGAACACCCGCGCGCGCAGGCTTTCCGTCCCGCCGTCAATTCCGATGAACACGACCGGCGCAACCCCTTGATATCGTGGTGGGCGCGACTGGGATTGAACCAGTGACCCCCACCGTGTCAAGGTGGTGCTCTCCCACTGAGCTACGCGCCCACACGTCGCGTCGGTGCCCCGTTGGTAGGCGGACGGCGCGCGCGATGCAAGCCCCCTCGGCGCGCGGGCGCACCCCTGCGCGAGGCGGGACGGCTGTTTCGCGGGGCGGCGCTGTTTCCCGGCGCATCGCTTCTATATCATGCTCCGATGCCGTTCGATGTCCGCGAATTCCCCGCCGGTGCCGAGGCCGTGGCACGCAACCGACGTGCCGTCGGTGGCTGGCTGCTTGGCGTTGCCTTCATGGTGTTCGTCATGGTGGTGCTGGGGGGCGCGACGCGCCTGACCGGCTCCGGCCTGTCGATCATGGAATGGGCGCCGTTCCGCGGTGCGCTGCCGCCGATGAGCGAAGCGGAATGGCGGCGGCTGTTCCACCTCTACCAGCAGATCCCGCAATACGCGCTGCTGCATGACGGGTTCGGGCTCGCGGGGTTCAAGCACATCTTCTGGCTGGAATGGACGCACCGGCTGTGGGGGCGGCTGGTCGGGCTCGCCTTCCTGCTGCCGCTGATCTGGTTCTGGGCGCGCGGCGCGATCGAGCGGCGGCTGCGCCCGCGCCTCGTGCTGCTGTTCCTGCTCGGCGGACTGCAGGGCGCGATCGGCTGGTTCATGGTCGCCTCCGGCTTCTTCCCGGACACCACTTCGGTGTCGCCCTACCGGCTGGTCGTGCATCTCAGCCTCGCGCTGGTGCTGTATGCCGTGCTGCTGTGGACCGGGCTGAGCGTGCTGCGCCCCGTGCCCCCGCCCGCCCCGGC
>JAJZVE010000239.1 GCA_021845835.1 Pseudomonadota bacterium
CGGCGCGGGTGGGGATGGGCGACATCGTGCAGCCCGGCGCGGCGCCGATGCGGCTGCAGGTGGAAGCCATCGGGTCGGCGCCGATCGAGCGCATCGACCTGTTCTACGGCAAGGAGCTGGTCCGCACTGTCCGCCCCTTCGCCGCGACCGAGCTCGGGCGGCGCATCCGGGTGATGTGGCAGGGGGCGGAATATCGCGGGCGCGGACGGGAAGTGCCCTGGCAGGGCACGCTTTCCATCGAGGGCGGGCGGTTTGAGCGCGCCGAGCCCGTCAATTTCCTGAACCCCGAGAACCAGCTCGAGGTGCAGGAGCCCGGCAAGCGGCTCGCCTGGCGCTCGGTCACCACCGGCAACATGGCCGGGATCGACCTCTGGCTCGCGGACGGGCAGGTGGAGGAACTCCGGCTCGAAACGCATCTTGCCCGCGGGCGGTGGGCCGCCGCGGCGATCGGGATCGAGGACCTGGTGCTGCAAGCCGGCGGGCTGGGCCGACAGATCCGCGTGGTCCGCCTGCCCGACCGCCTGCCGCAGCGGGTGGCGTTCACCGAGGACGTCGCCTTCACGGGGGCGACCGACCTGCCGGTGTTCGTGCGGGTCACGCAGGAGGACGGCCACCAGGCATGGTCGAGCCCGATCTATCTGATCGCGTCCCCGGTGCCACGGTGACCGCCGGGGCACTCGACCGGGAGGCGGTGGCCGCGGCCATGGCCGTCCTCGACCGTCACATGGCGGCACTCAACGCGCGCGCCCCGGCCGCGCTCGCGGCGACGCTGCACTTCCCGCATTATCGCCTGGCGGGTGGCCGCATGCAGGTGTGGCGCACGCCGGACAGCTATTTTGCGGATTTCCTGGCCCGGGCGGGCGACGGCTGGCACCATAGCGCCTGGAGCTCCCGCACGCCCATCGCTGCCGCGGCCGGGAAGGCCCATCTCGACGTAACCTTCATCCGCTACCGGATCGACGGCACCGAGCTCGGCCGGTTCCGATCGCTCTGGATCGTCACGCAGATCGCGGGGCGCTGGGCGGCGCAGGTCCGTTCCAGTTTCGCGGCATGATTCGCCATCACCGCATCGGACTCGGCCGCGGCCAGATTACGGACCAACCAGGGAGGAGACGATGCTGAAGCTGGACGACGAAGCGGAAGCGATGCGCCGGGGCGCGCTCGGGCCCGCACGACAATGGGCGATCGAACATCAGATGAAGGTCGGCGCCTATCTCGGCGCGCGCGACATGGTGCTGGTCAGCCAGGCACACATCATGGCCGACACGGAATCGCTCGGCGCGGCGGGGGTGGCGTGGCTGGAGCGCTTTGCCACCATGCCCGAGCAGGATCGCCGGGTGCGCGTGCCGACCATCACCGACCCGCGTGGGACCGATTTCACCGCGGCCAAGCGGCTGAAGCAGCAGGACTATATGGTGGCGCTGGAGCGGCGCGCGGTGACGGCGTTCGAGGCGCTCGGGATCCTGATGACCGATACCTGCGTCAACTACCAGACGATCATGCCGCCGATCCGGGGCGAGCACGTGGCGTATGGCGACACCGGGGTTGTGATCTACTGCAACAGCGTGCTCGGCGCCCGCTCCAATTTCGAGGGCGGCCCGTCCGCGCTCGCCGCTGCACTCACCGGGCGCACGCCGCGCTACGGCTATCATCTCGACGAGCGGCGCTGCGGCTCTCTGCTAATCGAACTCGGCATGACACCGCGCGAGCTGCATGAATGGGGCGCGTTGGGCGGTGTGGTTGGCCGGCTCGCCGGCGATTACTGGCGGGTGCCGGTGCTGACCGGGCTCGACCGCGTGCCGGGATCGGACGAGCTGAAGCATTTCGGCGCGGCCATGGCGAGCTTCGGTTCGGTGGCGATGTTCCATATCGAGGGCCTGACGCCGGAAGCCGGCTCGGTCGCCGACCTGTTCCGCGGCGGCACACCGGCGCCAGTCAGCGTCGGCGCGGCGGAGGTGCGCGCGCTGCTCGCCAGCTACGCCGCCGCCGCTGGCACGATCGACGGGGTGGACGTGGTGGTGTTCTCTGCCCCGCAGCTCAGCCTGATGGAGATGCAGGCACTGGCCGGGATGCTGGACGGAAAGCGGGTGACGGTGCCGCTGCTCGCGGTCACCAGTCCGCAGGTGAAGCCGGATGCCGACCGCATGGGTCTTACCTCCCGGATCGAGGCCGCCGGCGGAACGGTGCTGTCGGGAATGTGCTTCTATCAGAGCTACGCCCGCGAGCTCGGCGAGGCGAATGGCTGGAAACGCCTGGTCACAAACTCGGCGAAGCTGACCAACATCATCGGTGGCTACGGCTACCGGCCGGTCCTGCTGTCGATGGAGGCGTGCGTGGACGCGGCGTGCACGGGGAGGCTGGTATGAGCGTGGTGCAGGAATTCGCCGCGAGCGCGGCGATGGGGGAGAAGGTCCGCGGTCGCGCGGTTGTGGCGAGCGACGGGTTCTCCGCCCGCTACGACCTTGACCGCATCGCCGGCATCTTCTCACGGCCGGAACACAAGCTGGCCGGCCGGTCCTATGTCGGGCTGATCCTAGTGCTCGACCGCGCGAAGGGCGGCGTCGCCACCGCCTGGATGCTGCATGAAATGGCGGCTCGTGGGGTGGTGCCCGCGGCCCTGGTGTTCAATACCGTGAACCCGATCATGGTGCAGGGCGCCGCGCTGGCCGGGACGACGATGATGTCGGGGTTCACGGTGGACATCACGCAGGCAGTTCCGGACGGTGCGCTGGTCGAGCTCGATCCGACAGCACCGACGCCCGTGCTTCGTCTCCTGGAGAAGGGGTAATGTACCTTAGGACGGCTCTGTTGCAGACGCCGGTCGAGAGTGGTTTGGGTAGCAGGGCGGGGCCGGAAGCAGCGACGGGCGGCGCAATGACGACGGATCAGGTCGGCAGGCTCAGGGTGCAACACTCCACGGCCGCAGTGATCCTGCGGGCGTTGCACTACTACTCCGGCCGGAAAATCCATCAACCCGGAGTCCAGCGGCAGAGCAACTACCATGATGGGAACTATCAAGATCGGGCCCCGGTCGTACCGTCAGTGACCTATTTAGTGGCCGGGTCAGTAGGAGAGTGTGTCGTCTGTTCTGGCTGCCTCTCAAGCACGACTCTGCTGGACCGCTGTGACTGGCCGAATGGATGTTGGTTGTGATCCAGATGGTGCTCGCCGCTGTCATTCGGCACACCCGAGTCTGTAGGCGGATCGAAGATGTCGACTATATCTACGTCGCCAAGCGACTGATCACCGCGATGGCGGCGGCCAGGCCCCTCGTGGTTGGCGCTTTCGCGCTTTGTTGGGCTTCTTCTGGGTTCGCAATGTCCTGAAAGGTTCCTCACCATGGACACCGATGCGACACGTGCGCCGATTCATGTGCTAGCCAAGCCGACTGGAGCTATTTGCAACCTCTCTTGCTCCTACTGTTTTTTTCTCGACAAGGAACTGTTCTACTCCGGCAGTCACTTTCGCATGAGCGACCAAGTGCTGGAAGACTACATCCGTCAACTGTCCGAATTCCATTGCAGTGGCACGGTGACGGTCGCTTGGCAGGGCGGTGAGCCGACCTTGATGGGGCTCGATTTTTTCCGACGTGCTATCACCTATCAGAACAAATATAGAAGGCCGGGCATGACCTTCGAGAACACGATGCAGACGAATGGCACCTTGATTGACGAAGAATGGTGCACATTCTGGCGCGCCAACAACTTCTTGGTCGGCATCAGCATCGATGGTCCCAGGGCGATCCACGACACCTACCGAGTCGACAAGAGCGGCCGGCCAACATTCGACAACGTGATCCGCGGCGTGCGCCTCTTGCAAAGGCACGGAGTCGACTACAACGTACTGACTGCCGTTAACCGCCTAAACGCCGACCACCCCCTCGAAGTTTACCGGTTTCTGCGCGACGAAATCGGCGCGACTTGGATCCAGCTCATCCCCGTGGTCGAGCGTCTTGACGAGGAGGGGCGTGCCCTCTTTCAGCAAGGAACTCGCATCTCGGATCGCTCAGTCAGACCAGAGCAATTTGGCAGGTTCCTGATAGCGATATTCGACGAATGGGTGCGCAAGGATGTTGGCACGATCTTCGTCCAGACCTTCGAAGCCGCCGCCATGAATTGGGCCGACCTGGGGGCAGGGATGTGCGTCTTCAGTCCTACTTGTGGCCGCGGCTTCGCCCTCGAGCACAACGGTGATCTCTACTCATGCGACCATTTCGTTGAACCAGCCTACCTGCTGGGCAATCTGGAACAGAGTCACATGATTGACCTGGCCGGCTCGGAGCAACAACGCAAGTTCGGCCGCAACAAGCTGGATTCGTTGCCGCAGTACTGTCGAGAATGTGAGGTCCGATTCGCCTGTCATGGTGAATGCCCCAAGAACCGATTTATATCTACACCGGCTCAAGAGCCCGGCTTGAACTACCTCTGTGCGGGGTACAAGGTTTTCTTTCACCACATCGACCGACCGCTCAAGATAATCGCCAACCTGCTTCGCCGGGGACGCCCCGCCTACGAAGTGATGCCAATAGTTGCCGTAGAGGATTCCAAACTCGCAGCCGTGGTTGCCAGGGCCGGTCGCAATGAGCCCTGTCCTTGTGGGAGCGGTTTCAAGGTCAAGAAGTGTCACGGCCGGATCGAGGCCGCCAAGGTCGTTAGAGTTTCCGGCGGGCGAGCCCCACGCTTTCCGGCGAAAAAGAAGCATGTGTAATGACGTTGCCCTGGTTTCGTGAATACCCGAACATTTGTGTTCGATGAGCCCACGATGGCCAAGACAAGACGACGCTACCCGCGGGAGTTCCGCCGTCAGATGGTCGAGTTGGTGCATGCTGGACGTCTTCGGCGACTGGGGACACAACGGGACCCTCCACAGGTACGATAGCCGCTATGCATCCCGATTCGATCGACCGTCCCAATGTCATCTTCGCAACCGCGGTGGCGCCTGGCCGTGGTGATCCCGCTCATCGCCGGTGTCGCCCCCGGGGGCTGGTGAGGCATCGGTGGCTTCCCCGCCACCAGGCGTCGGAATCGATCCTGCCCTCGCGGGCGCGACGCGTGCCAGCGCGTCGAGCGACCGCCGCGTCTGGCGGATGACCTGGTCCAGCTGCGCCATGCAGTGCTCGAGATCGCTGTAATCGAAGCTTCGCCGCTCGACCGGGGCGAGCGGCGGCAGCACCACCGCCCGCCCTGCAACGTCCTCTTCGACCGTCAAAATCGGTGGCCGGCCACGGCTGCGGTTGGGATCTGGCCGATAAGGTGGGCGGACTGCCTCGCCGAGCGGCGCCATCCCCTTGAGCCCGAACAGCCGCCGCGCCGAGCGGTGCGTCACCTCGACGGCCACCTCTGCCGTGATAAATTGATCGAGCAGCTCGGTTGCGCATTTGATCGACATGCCGATCGCGCGCGCCAGCGTGGTGGCGGACAACAGCGGGGTTGCAGCCAGCATGTCCACGGCGGGGGTGGCTCGCGAGGTGCTGCGCCGGCTGCCGATCTTGCCGCGCGTCGCCCGCCAGCCATGCTCCAGAGCGCGCAGGAGTTCCAGATAGTCGGTCGCCTCGGCGGCCACCGCCTCCAGGAACGCCACCACCCAGCCCGGATACCCCTCCGCCGTATCAGCGCGCAGCGCCCGCGGTCCGGTCAGCGGCACGGGCACAAGCAGCAGGCGATGCTTCCCCCAGAAGCGGATCAACGCGGCCCGGATCGGCGGCCGCGTCCCGCCGCCCTGCAACCACGACCAGACACCCTCGGCGGCACCGAGCAGGCCGCCGGGGGGAGCATCGGCCAGGTGGCGCTCGGCCGCCTGCACCGCGCCCTCCTGATCGAAATCCGGTTCGGTGATCCACTGGTGCAGGGCGAGTGCCGCGCGCGCGGCCTCGAAGATCTCGCCGCGGTCGACGATCCGCAGCGCGTGGTCCATGCGCAGGCGCAGTCCCTCGAGCACGGCGGCAAGGTGCCAGGGATCGATGCTGCGTCCGTCCACCGCGGCTTGGCGCCGGACCGCCTCCAGTAGCGCCCGGTGCAGAAACGCCGGCAGCAGCGGATGATGGTCGAGCGCTTGGTCGAGGCGCGCAACGGCGCCGGCGGCGTGCTCGTGGGCGGCAAACAAGGCCGGGTCGGCCGGCAGGGCGGGCCCGCGGCGCGGGTTCAGCAGCGTGTCCAGCATTAGGGCCACCGCGAGAAATAACGCACCATGCCGAACGCCGACGCCCGGCTGGTCCCAACTGGACACCGGACCAGCCTCCGCCCGGTCGCCCGCGCCATCCGCCGCGGAGCCAAGAGACGTGCGGCAGGCAGGCAAGGCCCCTCAGGCATCGTCGCCTCCGGCGTCGGGCAGCATGCCCGGCTCAAGCTCCTGGGGCGAGGGGAGCGCCTCGGCCAGTTGCGCCGGCAGGGCGTTGGCCAGCATCAGTTCATAGCGGGCCACGCCGATCGGCACGTCGACGCCGCGCAGCGAATACTCGACGACGACACGGTTGCGCTCGCGGCATAGGATCAGGCCGATGCTGGGATTGTCGCCAGGCTCGCGGTCGCGGTCATCGAGCGCCGCGAGATAGAAATTCATCTTGCCGGCGTGCTCCGGCTGGAAGGGTCCGGTCTTCAGGTCGACGGCGATCAGGCAGCGCAGCTTTCGGTGATACTCACCAGTCGCCAATATAGGCGACACTCGGGGCTTGGAAGAATGAACGCACGAGCGCGGGCAGGCGGCTGATTGCGGCCAACTGTGCTTCGATCTTGTCCCGCAGTTTCTCGCCCTTGCGCAGCGGTGTCCGCGCCGGTCCGGTGCGCTTCAGATGGCTCCAGACCAGCTCGTCGGGGTTGAGTTCGGGCGCATAACCCGGGAGGAAGTGCAACGTCAGCAGTCCATTCGTCGACGCCACATAGGTCTTCACGAGCGCCGTCTTGTGTGCCGGGAGTCCGTCCACTACCAGGTGCACAGGATTCGTGCGGCGCCGCATCAGCCGCCGCAGCAGAGTGACGAACAGTTCGGCGTTCAGACCGCCTTCGTAGGTGCAGTACCAGAA
>JAJZVE010000240.1 GCA_021845835.1 Pseudomonadota bacterium
GCCGCCCTACGGCACCGACATGATCGTCGCTGTCGCCGCCGCCGCGCCGCTGCTCAAACAGATGCCGGCGCAGAACGCCGAGGACAATGCGGGCGCCTATCTGCGCGCACTCGCCGCCGCGATCACTGCGGCGCGGCAGGCAGGCACGCAGGTTGCGGCGATGCTGCTGCCGGTTGATACGCTGGCGAAGTAGCGGCTCAGCCCGCCGCCGGCACCGGCGGGTGGAAGCGTTCGGCGCGCCAGCCGGCCATGTCCTCGTAGGTGCGGTATTTCTCCTCGATCGCGGTCTGCGCCGCGTCCAGCAGTGCCGCCGCCTCCTCCGGCCGCGTGCGCGCCAGCGAGCGGTAGCGGATTTCGTTGTAGGCGTAGTCGCGGAACGGCATGGTCGGGCGCGGCGAATCGAGGCGGAACGGATTTTCCCCGACGCCCCGCATCGCCGGATTGTAGCGGAACAGCGGCCAGTAGCCGCAGCCGGCGGCAAGCCCCTGCTGGTGCAGTCCCTGCCGCAGGTCGTAGCCGTGCGCGATACAGTGCGAATAGGCCAGGATCAGCGACGGGCCGGAATAGGCCTCGGCCTCGCGGAAGGCGAGCAGCGTCTGCTGCGGATTGGCGCCCATCGCGATCTGCGCCACATAGACGTTGCCGTAGGCGATCGCCTGCAATGCGAGGTCCTTGCGCGCCGTGCGCTTGCCGGCGGCGGCGAAACCGGCGACGGCGCCGAGCGGCGTCGCCTTGGACGCCTGCCCGCCGGTGTTGGAATAGACTTCGGTGTCCAGCACCAGCACATTCACGTCGCGCCCGCTCGCCAGCACGTGGTCCAGCCCGCCATAGCCGATGTCGTAGGCCCAGCCGTCGCCGCCGACGAGCCAGATGCTGCGCCGCACCAGATGGGCGGCCACCGACAGCAGGTCCTGCGCCGCCGCATCGGCGCCGAGCGTGCCGAGCCGGCGCACCAGCTCGGCCAGGCGGGCACGCTGCGCGCGGATTTCCGATTCCTGCCGCTGCGGCGCGGCCAGAATGGCGGCGACGAAGTCCGCCCCGAGCCGCGGCGCCAGCGTCTCGGCAAGGCGGCGCGCCAGCGCCAGATGCTGATCCGCGGCGAGGCGGAAGCCGAGGCCGAATTCGGCATTGTCCTCGAACAGGGAGTTCGACCACGCCGGGCCGCGCCCCTCGGCGTTCCTGCCCCACGGCGTGACCGGCAGGTTGCCGCCATAGATCGAGGAACAGCCGGTGGCGTTCGCCACCATCATGCGGTCGCCGAACAACTGCGACAGCAGCCGCAGGTACGGCGTCTCGCCGCAGCCGGCGCAGGCCCCGGAGAAGGCGAACAGCGGTTCGAGGAACTGCACGCCACGCACATTGGCGAAATCCACCCGCGCGCGATCGTTCGCGGGCAACTGCTCGAAGAAGGCGATGCGCGGCCGTTCCGCCGTGGCGAGGTCGCCCTTGGCGTGCAGGTTGATCGCCTTCCGCTGCGGCGCGGTCGGGCTGCGCGCCGGGCACGCCTCCACGCACAGGCCGCAGCCGGTGCAGTCCTCCAGATAGAGCTGCAGCGTGAACGCCACGTCGGGGAAACCGCGCACGTTGATCGGCGCCGAGCGGAACCCGTCGGGAGCCCCCTGCAGCCGCGAGGCATCATAGTATTTCGAGCGGATCACCGCATGCGGGCAAACGAAGCTGCACTGTCCGCACTGGATGCACAGATCAGGCTCCCACAGCGGCACGTCCTCGGCGACATCGCGCTTCTCGTAGGCGGCGGTGCCGGACGGGAAGGTGCCGTCCACCGGGATCAGGCTCACCGGGATGTCGTCGCCGCGGCCGTCCAGCATCGCGGCGGTCACGGTGCGGACGAAGTCCGGCGCATCGGCGGGCACCGGCGGGGGACGGTCCCAGTTGGCGGTCGCTTCGGCCGGCAGCGTGATCTCGTGCAGCCGGCCGAGTGTCTCATCGACCGCGCGGAAATTGCGCTGCACCACCTCCTCGCCCTTGTCACCATAGGTCTTGCGGATGGCCGCCTTGATACGCGCGACCGCATCGGCCGGCCGCAGCACGCCGGCGATGGCGAAGAAGCAGGTCTGCAGCACGGTGTTGGTGCGCCCGCGCAGCCCGACCTGCTGCGCCGTGCGCGAGGCGTCGATGACGAACAGCCGTACGCCGAGCTGACAAAGCCGCTGCTGCATCGAGCGCGGCAGATGGTCCCAGACATCCGCCGGACCGTACGGGCTGTTCAGCAGCACCGTCGCGCCGGGCGCGGCGAGGCGCAGCATGTCGTGGCGGCCGACGAAGCCCCAGTGATGGCAGGCGACGAAATTCGCCTGGCCGATCAGGTAGGGCGCGCGGATCGGCTGCGGCCCGAAGCGCAGGTGCGACACCGTCTCGGCGCCCGACTTGTGCGAATCATAGACGAAATAGCCCTGCGCATAGCGGCCGGCGTCCTCGGCGATGATCTTGACGCTGTTCTTGTTGGCGCCGACCGTGCCGTCCGAGCCGAGTCCGTAGAACACGGCGCGCACCTCGTCCGCCGGCTCGATGGCGAAGCCGGGATCGACCGCCAGGCTCGTGTGCGTCACGTCGTCGGTAATGCCGACCGTGAAGCCGTTGCGTGGCGCCGGGCGGGCGAGTTCGTCGAAGACCGCCCTGGCCATCGCCGGCGTGAAATCCTTCGACGACAGGCCGAACCGCCCGCCCACCATCCGCGGCAGGGCCGGCCAGGCGCCGGCACCGACCGCCATCGCGATCGTGCTCACCACGTCCTGGAACAGCGGCTCGCCCGCCGCCCCCGGTTCCTTGGTGCGCTCCAGCACCGCGAGCGCGCGCACGCTCCGCGGCAGGGCGGCGAGGAAGGCCTCGGCAGCGAAGGGGCGGAACAGGCGCACCTGCAGCACGCCGACCTTCTCGCCGGCAGCGCGCAGATGCGCGGCGGTGGCGCGCGCGGTCTCGGCGGCGCTGCCCATCACCAGCAGCACGCGCTCGGCGTCCGCCGGGCCGTCATAGTCGAACAGGCGATAGCGGCGGCCGGTGAGCGCGGCGAAACGGTCCATCGCCGCTTCGACATGGCCGGGCATGGCGGCGTAGAACGGATTGGCGGCCTCACGCGCCTGGAAGAACGTGTCCGGATTGTGCGCCGTGCCGCGCACCACCGGATGCTCGGGGTCGAGCGCGCGGGCGCGGTGCGCGCGCACCAGCTCGTCGTCGATCATGGCGCGCAGCGCCGCGTCGTCCAGCAGATCGAGCGTGTTGACCTCGTGCGAGGTGCGGAACCCGTCGAAGAAATGCAGCACCGGCACCCGCCCCGCCAGCGTCGCTGCCTGCGCGATCGCCGCCAGGTCGTGCGCCTCCTGCACCGACGCGGCGCACAGCATGGCGAAGCCGGCCGAGCGCACGGCCATCACGTCGGAATGGTCGCCGAAGATCGACAGTGCCTGCGTCGCCACCGCGCGCGCCGCGACATGGAACACCGTCGGCGACAGCTCGCCGGCGATCTTGAACATGTTGGGCAGCATCAGCAGCAGGCCCTGCGAGGCGGTGAAGGTAGTGGTCAGCGCCCCGGATTGCAGTGCGCCATGCACCGCACCCGCGGCGCCACCCTCGCTCTGCATCTGCTGCACCACCGGCACGCTGCCCCACAGGTTGCGCAGCCCAGCGGCGGCCCATTCGTCGGCAAGCTCCGCCATCGGCGAGGACGGCGTGATCGGGAAGATCGCGCACACCTCGTTCAGCCGGTAGGCGACATGCGCGACCGCGCTGTTGCCGTCCATCGTCGCGCGCTGGCCCATCTCAGCTCTCCTGCGGCTCCGGCACCATCGTGATCGCGTGGCACGGGCACTGTTCGAAGCACACGGCGCAGCCGGTGCATCTGGCGAAGTCGTAGCGATAGCGGTTGCCGGGACCGAGCTTGACGATGGCGTCCTGCGGACAGGCGGCCCAGCAATTGTCGCACTCGAAGCAGACGCCGCAGGACAGGCACCGCTGCGCCTCCCGCCGCGCCTCCGACGGCGCCAGTCCCGCCATGATCTCGTCGAAGCCGATCCGTTCGGCGAGCGGCAGTTCGCGCTGCGTCGCCGGCTCGGCGTCGCTGAACACCGGCAGGTGCAGCATGGCGAAGTCGACCACCGGCGGCCGCTCCGGCGCGACGAAGCGACCGCCGCGCAGCCACGCATCGATGTGCCGTGCCGCGCGCTTGCCGTGGCCGACCGCGACGGTGACGCTGCGCTGCCCCGGCACCGCATCGCCACCGGCGAAGATGCCGGGATGGCCGGTCATCAGGTCGTCGCCGACCTGCACGGTGCCGTCACGCCGCACCTGGACGCCGGGAACGCGGTGGAGGAAGCCGCTGTCGGTGTCCTGCCCGAGCGCCAGCACCACCGCATCGGCGGACAGCGTCTCGATTTCGCCGGTGGGCTGCGGGCTGCCCTTGGCATCGATGGTCATCCGCTCGACGGTGAGGTCGGCGCCGGCGATCTCCTTGATCGTGGTCAGCCAGCGGATCGCCACGCCCTCGGCCAGCGCCTCGTCGGCCTCGAAACCATGCGCCGGCATGTGCGCGCGATCGCGGCGATAGACGATCAGCGTCTCGGCCGCGCCCAGGCGGCGGGCGGTGCGCGCCGCGTCCATCGCGGTGTTGCCGCCGCCATAGACCACCACCCGGCGACCGAGCAGCGGCCGTTCACCCGCGCTCACGTCGCGCAGCAGGCCGACCGCGTCGAGCACCCGCGCGGCGTCACGCGCCGGGATTTCGACGTGGTGCGAGAGCTGCGCGCCGATGGCGACGAACACGGCATCGAAGCCGCCGGCATCGCATTCGGCCAGCAGATCCTCGACCTTGTGGTCCAGCACGATGCGCACGCCCATCGCTTCGATCCGCGCCACCTCCTGCGCCAGTTCGGCACGCGGCAGACGGTAGGCGGGAATGCCGAAATGCAGCATGCCGCCGGCCACCGGGCCGGCTTCGTGGATCGTCACGTCATGCCCGAGCCGGCGCAGGTGATAGGCGGCCGACAGCCCGGACGGGCCAGCGCCGACCACCAGCACGCGCCTGCCCGACGCCGGCGCGCCGCGCGGCAATTCCCAGCCGGAGGCGACGGCGAGATCGCCGAGGAACCGCTCGACCGCGTGGATGCTCACCGCGGCATCGAGATCGTTGCGGTTGCAGGCGCCCTCGCACGGATGATAGCAGACCCGCCCGTGCGTCGCCGGCAGCGGATTGTCGGCGACCAGATGTGCAAAGGCGTCGCGGTAGCGGCCGGCCTGCGCGAGCGCGAGCCAGCCCTGCACGTCCTCGCCCGCCGGGCAGGCATTGTTGCAGGGCGGCAGCAGATCGACATAGACCGGACGCCGCACGCGCGATGGGCCGGTACCGTGTTCGGCCGTCAGATCGACGGCCGGAGTCATGTCGGAGCGTTTCAGCATGCTCTGGTGCTTCCTCAGTCCGCCGTGCGCCGCCGTTCCTGGATCGCCCGCCCCGAAGGCGCGCTGAGGGATGCGCACAACCGTGCCGTCGGCCCTGACGGCCGGCGACATTGCCTGTTTCGGCAATAGACGTTCCCCCGATGTCACCGGACGCACATGCGCCTTCGCCGCCGCCGGCTCCTTGACCTGCATCAAGAGGGGGGGACCGACCCCACGCGCATGCACCCGGTTGCCGGTGCGGCGCCCCGCGCGCCACCAGGGAGCGACCGGCCGGAGCCAGCCGCTCGTTTGGTGCGCCCGAGGGCACTTGTTAACGGAAAGCCCGCATTCCCCCATCGGCTAGGCTCTGGAACCGGCCTTCTCCGAACCGCTGTTGCAAGGGACGCGGCGGCGCGTCAAGTTGCGGCATGGCGTATCGCCTGGCCCTCGATATCGGCGCCAATTCGATCGGCTGGTGCCTGCTGGACCCTGACGGGTCCGATCCACCGGCCCCATGCGCCATTCGCGACATCGGGGTGCGCGTGTTCCCCGACAGCCGCGACCCGCAGACCAGGGCGTCGCTGGCCGCGGAGCGGCGGCACGCGCGGGCCATGCGGCGGCGCGACCACTATCTGCAACGACGGGACGCCCTGCTGCAGGCGCTGACGCGGCACGGGCTGATGCCGGCCGACGCCGACGCGCGCGCCGCGGTCGCGCAACTCTGCCCCTACGCGCTGCGCGCGGAAGCGTTGCGCCGGCGTCTCGCACCGCACGAACTCGGCCGCGCCGTCTTCCACCTCAACCAGCGCCGCGGCTTCCGCAGCAACCGCAAGACCGATCGCGGCAACCAGGAGGACAGCGGCAAGATCCAGGACGCCGCGCGGCGGCTCGCCACGGAACTGGCGCGCGGCGGCCATGTCACGGTCGGCGAATGGCTGGCGCAGCGGCACGCGCAGCGCGCCGAGGTACGCGCCCGGCTGCACGGCGTCGGCGCCAAGGCTGCGTACCCGTTCTACCCGACACGCGCGCTGATCGAAGCCGAGTTCGACACGATCTGGCGCGCGCAATCCGGCTGGAACCGCGCGCTCGCGCCCGAGATCGGCGCCGAATTGCGCCGCATTATGCTGTTTCAGCGCCCGCTGCGCGACCCCCCGGTCGGCCGCTGCTGGCTGGAGCCGCAGCAGCCGCGCGCCCCGCGTGCCTTGCCCAGCACACAGGCCTTTCGCATCGGGCAGGATCTTGCGCAGCTCGCGATCCGCCGCGCCGGCAAGGCGGAACGGATCGCGCTGCCGGACGGCCACGCCGCGCGGTCAACGCGGGCGATGCGGCGCATCCTGCCGCACCTGCACGACGGCTTGCCATACGGCGCCGCCGTGGGGGCGGCCGGCTATGCGCAACATTCCGACGGCAGCGACGGCGTCATCCTGCCGGCCCTGCCCTATTACGGCGAGGTTCCGGGCGAACGGCTCGGCACCGGCAGCGGCGCGGCGAACGACCCGCCGGAGCGCCGGTTCGGTCGCGTGCCCAATCCGACCGTGCATGTCGCGCCGGAATGGCCCGCAATCCAGGCGCGGACGAAGCTGCTGCCGGCGGCGAAGGCGTGGCGGTTC
>JAJZVE010000241.1 GCA_021845835.1 Pseudomonadota bacterium
GCTCGGCGAGCCGAGCGGCGCGGCGGCGGCGGAACGGGGCTATGACTTCCTGCGTCGCGCCTACCCCGACCCGGTGAACGGCGGCTGGTATTTCCGCGCCGGCGACGACGGCACGCCGAGCGACCGTAGCAAGGACCTCTACGCCCACGCCTTCCTGCTGTTCGCGCTCGCCTATCTGCACCGCGCCTTCGCCGCCCCCGACGCGATCGCGCTGGCGGCGCGGACCTACGACGTGCTGCAGGCGCGCATGGCCGCCCCCGGCGGCGGGTTCTGGGACCGTGCCGGCGCCGACTGGCAGCCGGACCGCAGCCTGCGCCGGCAGAACCCGCATATGCACCTGCTGGAAGCCCTGCTGGCGCTGCACGAGGCGACCGGAGAAGCGCGCTGGCTCGGCGAGGCGGACCGGCTGGTGGCGCTGTTCCGGACACGGTTCTACGACCCCCCCACGGCGACGCTCGGCGAGTTCTTCACCGAGACCTGGGCGCCGCATCCCGGGCAGGGGCATCTGGTCGAGCCGGGACACCATTATGAATGGGTCTGGCTGCTGCACCGCTATCGGGTGCAGGGCGGCGCACTGCCGGTCGCGGCGGCGGCGGAGGCGCTGTTCGGCATGGCGGTGCGCCACGGCACCGACCCCGAGCACGGCGGCATCCACGACCAGATCGACCGCGCGGGCGCGCCCGTTGCCGCCAGCCGCCGCATCTGGCCCGTCACCGAAGCGATTAAGGCGCACGTCGCCCGCATCGAGGCCGGTCTGCCGGTGCCGGCGGGCCAGCCGGGGCGGCTGATCGACCACCTGTTCGCCGATTTCCTTCGCCCCGAGCGCCATGGCTGGATCGAGACCTGCACGCGCGAGGGCACGCCGCTGCAGACCACGCTGCCCGGCAGCACCCCCTATCACCTGTTCCTCGCCGCGGCCGAGGTCGCGCGGGTGGGCGAGGCGGCGCGCGGATAGGGGATATCAGCCCTTGGTGTCGAACGGGTTGCTGGTGCCGCGGAATTCCATGCGGATCGGCGTGCCGGGCAGGCCGAAGGTGGCGCGCAGGCCGTTCGCCAGATAGCGGCGGTAATCCTCCGGCGTCTGCTCGGCGCGGGTGCCGAACACGACGAAGGTGGGTGGGCGCGCCTTCGGCTGGGTGATGTAGCGCAGCTTCAGCCGCCGCCCGGCCGCCAGCGGCGGGGCATGACGGGCCAGCGCCTGCTCGAACCAGCGATTGAGGTCGGCGGTGGCAACGCGCGTGTTCCATACCGCGTGCGCCTGCCGCACCGTCGGCAGCAGCCGCCCCATCCCCTCTCCGGTCAGCGCCGACAGCGCCACCACCGGCACGCCCTTGAGCTGCGCGAGGCTGGTCTCCAGCCGGTCCGCGATCGCCTGCCGCGCGGCCGGCCTGTCCGCCACCGCGTCCCATTTGGTCAGCGCCAGCACCGCCGCGCGGCCCTCGCGTTCGATCAGGCGGGCGATCTGCAGGTCCTGCTCGTGCAGCCCCTCGGTCGCATCGACCGCGAGCACCACCACCTCGGCCATGCGCAGCGCGTGCAGCGCGGCGCCGACCGACAGCTTCTCCAGCGATTCCTCCACCCGCGCGCGGCGGCGCAGCCCGGCGGTATCGACCAGATCGATCGGCGTGCCGTCGGCGTCCGCGAACCGCACCGTCACGGCGTCGCGCGTCAGCCCCGGTTCCGGCCCGGTGATCATCCGCTCGGCACCGAGCAGCCGGTTCACCAGCGTCGATTTGCCGGCGTTCGGCCGGCCGACGATGGCGAGCTGCAACGGCCGGCCGTCCTGCACCTCGTCTTCGGCCGCCGCGGGCTCCGCCGGCAGCCGGTCGGCAATCTCGGACATCAGTTCCGACAGGCCCTCGCCATGCTCGGCCGACACCGCGACCGGCGCGCCGAGGCCGAGCGAATAGGCATCGAGCGCCGCGGCGGCACCGGCGCGGCCCTCGGTCTTGTTGGCGACCAGCAACACCGGCCGGCCCTGGCGACGCAGCCAGGCGGCGAAATGCGCGTCCGCCGGCGTCACCCCGGCGCGCGCGTCGATCACGAACACCACCAGCGCCGCCTCGGCCACGCCCGAGGCGGCTGAGGCGTGCATGCGCCCGGCGAGCGAGCCGGGCGGCGCCTCCTCCAGTCCGGCGGTATCGACCAGGCGCACGTGCCGCCCGCGCAGCATCGCCTCGGCGTCCTTGCGGTCGCGGGTGACGCCGGGCGTGTCGGCGACCAGGGCGGCGCGGCGGCCGGCCAGCCGGTTGAACAGCGTCGATTTGCCGACATTCGGGCGGCCGGCGATGACAACAACGGGCAACATCCGTCAGTGCAGCGCCAACAGCGTCCCGTCCACCGTCACCACGAACAGCGTGTCGCCGGCGATCGCCGGCGCCACCGCCGCCGCGCCGTCGATCGTCTGCCGCGTGCCCGGCTTGCCGGTGACGGGATCGACCGCCAGCACCTCCTTGTTGCTGCCGAGCAGGATCAGCCGGTTTCCCGCCAGCACCGGGCCGATCCAGCCGATCGGTCCCTCCTGCTTCTTCTCGTCCTGCCACAGCGGCAGCTGCGTCACCCAGGCGACCGCGCCGTCGCTGCGATTGACGGCGCCGACGAGCTGGTCGGGCGTCAGTACGAACAGCCAGTCGCCGGCAAGCCACGGCGTCTGCTGCGACGCCACCTGGCGTTCCCACAGCCGCCGTCCGCTGCGCAGATCGATCGAGACGAACAGCCCGCCCAGCCCCACCGCATAGACCCGCCCTTCCACGATCACCGGCAGCGCGGTGACGGCCGCAATGTCGAGCAGCGCGCTCTGGCCATGCCCGGAGGCCAACCCGTCGCTCCACGTCACCGCCCCGGAGGCGGCGCGCAGGCAGGCCAGTTCGCCGGAGCCGAAACCGGCCACCAGCAGCCCGTCCGCGAACGCGGGCGAGGGCAGGCCGAGCACCGAGGTCGACACCACCGGCCCCTGATAGGCCCATTGCCGGCTGCCGTTGGCCTTGGCAATCGAGAGCACCTGGCCATCCAGCGTCGGCACGTACAGCTGCTCATCGACGATGGTGGGGGCGGCGCGGGCCGGCGCCGGCAGCGCCTGGCGCCAGCGCACCTTGCCGGTGCCGGCATCCAGCGCCAGCAGCCCGGCCAGCCCGGTCGCGGCGAACAGCGTGCCGCCGTCAAGCGAGATGCCGCCGCCGACATTGGTGCTGCGGTCGTCCTTCTGCGCCGTTACGGTGCGCCACAGCTGCGCGCCGCTGCGCCGGTCATAGGCACTGACCTCGCCGGCGCTGTCCATGGCGAACACCTGCGCGCCGGCAACCACGGGGGTCGCGGTGATCTTGCGGCGATAGCCGCTCGGGGCGCCGATCTTGGCGCTCCACTGCGTCGCCAGGGCGCGCCCGACGGCGAGGTTGCCGGGCGCGTGCGACGGCTCGGCACCGGCCTGCGACCAGGCGGCGTTGGCAACGGGCGGCGGCAGCGTCACCACCCGGCCGGCCGGGTTGTCCACGATCAGGCCGCGCTGCACGGCGAGAATATCCACCCGCGCGCCGGAAAGCGGCGTCTTCTTGTCGCCGAACCACTCATCCAGCGTCTGGCAGCCGGCCGCAGCCAGCGGCAGCAGCATCGACGCCCGGCGCGTCAGGCGCAAAGGTTTGTGCGTCATGCTCAGGAACCGATCCGCGCCAGCAGTCCCTGGGCGCGGCGGCGGACACCCGGCGGCGCGGTCACGTCCTGCGCCAGGCCGGCCAACGTCGTCCGCGCCGCCGTGATCTTGCCTTGACGCAGGTCGAGCATCGCCTGCGTCTCCTCGGCCAGCGCATGGAAGGGACCGGTTGCGGCGGTGAGCGGGGCGAGTCGCGCCGCGACCGTGGCCGGCTCCGCCGAATCGACGTTGTGCATGGCCCATTGCAGGCTGGCGAGGTCGCGCAGCAGCGGGTCGGCCGCACCGTCCCCGGCGACCCGATCCCACAGCGCGCTGGCACCAGCGAGATCGCCGGCGTCGGCCTTCAGCCCGGCCTCACGCAGCTGCGCCAGGGCGCGATAGCCGCTGCGGCCGTCGGCGGCGACCTGCGCGAACTGCGCGGCTGCGGCCACGCGCCCCGGCCCTTTCTGCGTATCCGCGGTCTGCATGGCGGCGAGGTAGATGTCGGCGATCGCCGCGACCTGCCGCGCGTCGTACCATTGCCAGGCGCGCCAGGCACCGGCGGCGGCAACCACCAGTACCGCCGCGGCCACCAGCGCCCCCCCGTACCGCTTCAGCAGCGCCCGTGCGCGGTCGGCGCGGAGGTCTTCATCCACCTCGTCGAAAATGTCGGGCACGGTGATCCTCTGTCCTGCGCCCCCCGGCGGGGTGCAGCCGGCAAATCATAGCGGCGGCCCCGTGCGCGGGCAAATTGGCGCAGTCCAGCCCTGCCGCGGCGGCAGTTGGAAGGTGCCGGCGCTTTGGCGATAGTGCAGCGTCCCGGGATTTGTTCGATGCAGAAGCACCTCGCCGCGCCCGTCATCAATCGCTCCGCCGAAGGCGCCGCTTTCGCCATCCTTGGCGCGCTTTCGGTGTCGCACATGCTGAACGACACCATGCAGTCGCTGATGCCGGCGCTGTATCCGATGCTGAAGCAGAATCTCGGCCTGAGCTTCGGCGAGGTCGGCCTGATCACGCTGTGCTTCCAGCTCACCGCCTCGCTGCTGCAGCCGGTGGTCGGCATCGTCACCGACCGCCGGCCGATGCCCTATTCGCTCGCGGTCGGCATGGGGTTCACGCTGTGCGGCCTGCTGGTGCTCTCGGTCGCGCCGTCGCTGCCGGTGCTGCTGGCCGCCGCGGCGATGGTCGGCCTCGGCTCGGCGGTGTTCCATCCGGAGGCGTCGCGCATGGCGCGCTATGCCTCGGGCGGACGGCATGGGCTGGCGCAATCGCTGTTCCAGGTCGGCGGCAATAGCGGCGCGGCGCTGGGGCCGTTGCTGGCGGCCTTCGTGGTGCTGCCGGGCGGCCAGCGCAGCGTCGCCTGGTTCTCGCTCGTCGCCCTGCTCGGCATGATCATCCTGGCCAATGTCGGCCGCTGGTTCGTGCGCCATCAGGCGGCGCGCCGGACACGGCCAAGGGCGGCGGCAATGCCGACGAATCTGCCGCGCCGGAGGGTTGCGCTGTCGATCGCCATCCTGATCGCGCTGATCTTCTCGAAATTCTTCTACATGGCCAGCATCGGTACCTATTTCACCTTCTATCTGATGCATCGCTTCGGCGTGTCGATCCAGTCGGCGCAGCTCGACCTGTTCATCTTCCTGGCCGCCGCCGCCGCCGGGACCTTCATCGGCGGGCCGCTCGGCGATCGGATCGGGCGGAAATACGTGATCTGGATGTCGATCGCAGGCGTGCTGCCGTTCACGCTGACGCTGCCCTATGTCGGGCTGACCGCGACGCTGATCCTGGTCGTGCCGATCGGACTGATTCTGTCCTCGGCGTTCTCGGCGATCCTGGTCTATGCGCAGGAACTGCTGCCGGGGAAGGTCGGGATGGTGTCCGGCCTGTTCTTCGGCTTCGCCTTCGGCATGGGCGGGCTGGGGGCGGCCGCGCTCGGGCAGTTGGCGGACCTGACCAGCATCGTCACCGTGTATCGCGTCTGCGCCTTCCTGCCGGCAATCGGGCTGCTGACGGCGTTCCTGCCGAACATGGAGCGCCGGCACGCCTGAACCGGCCACACGACCGTGTCTCCCGATCGGAGCCGAAGCGCCAGCCGGGCTGGTTGGCGCCGGTCTCCTCTACCGGCGGCGAAGCTTCCCGCGCCGCCATCGCGTTCAGGATCTGCGTCAGTTCCTCGGCACCGGGATCACGCCCGTAGCGGTGCATGAACCAGCCGAAAACGACCTCGGCCGAGATCGGGAAGCCCTCGACCGGCAAGTCCTGCTCCATCGCCGCCCCTGCGTTCGGTCTCGCCGGATGAACATGCGGCGGCGCGGCGGGTTGCCGGAGGCATCCCGGGCGGCCTTCGGGCGCGCGGTGGCATGGCCGACGCCCGCCACCACTTGATGTATCGCAATGAGCCGGTGCAGTGCCGGCGCGACAATGACACCCGCTTCAGAGCGAGACGCACATGCCACAGGCAAACATGCGGTCTTTCCGCGACATCCTGGTCTATCTCAGCGCCGGCGACAACGCGCGGGCGCGGCTGGACGCCGCCATCGCGCTGGCGCGCGAGCACGGCGCGCGGCTGACCGGCGTCGATGTCAGCCATCCCGCCGTGTTCGATACCGACCGCGCCCCCACCGCCGCGGCGCTGGAGGAGACGTTCGCCGAGGAGATCCGGCTGGCGGGGATCGAAGGCGACTTCCACGCCGCCCGCAACGCCGCCGTCGAGGGGTGGCGCGTGATGTACGCGCACTACGCCGATCTGGTGGTCGCCCCCTCGGCGAGTGAGGCGGACGCCAAGCTGGTGATGCCGACCGTGCCGGAATCGGTGCTGATCCACGGCGGCGTGCCGGTCCTGGTCATCCCCGATCTGTGGCAGAAACAGCCGATCGGCCGCCGCGTCGTGGTATCCTGGAATGCCAGCCGCGAGGCGACGCATGCCGTGCATGACGCGCTGCCCCTGCTCGTCCGCGCGGAGAGCGTCACCATCTTCGCTTTCGACACGCGCCAGCGCGTGCTCAAGGAGGAGAGCGACCATCTCGTCCGCCACCTCGCCGCGCATGGCATCGTGGCGCGCAAGTTCACCTGGCCGGACACCGGCGAAATCGATCCCACCGATGCGCTGTTCTCCTGCCTCAGTGAGGAGGGGGCAGATCTGATCGTGGCCGGCGGCTACGGCCATCCGCGTCTGATGGAGCGCCTGCTCGGCGGCGTCAGCCGCACATTGATGCGGACGCTGACCGTGCCGGTGGTGATGTCGCACTGAGGCATGGGGCGGCGCGCCGCCCTTGCGGGGCTGCGAGCGCAAGGGCATCTCCCCCGCCATGATGCCGTTCGCGCTCGACCAGCCGCAGACGCTGCCGCCGCCACCGGGCGGCCTTGAGCTC
>JAJZVE010000242.1 GCA_021845835.1 Pseudomonadota bacterium
GAGCGCCTTGACCACCTGCCCCCATTTCTCGTCGGGCACACCGCAGACCGCGACGTCGGCGATCAGCGGATGCCTGGACAGGAAGAACTCGATTTCCTGCGGGTAGATGTTCTCGCCGCCGCTGATGATCGAATTGTCGATCCGGTCCACCGGATGGATGTAGCCGTCGCCGTCCACCCGCACGACATCGCGCGCATAGTGCCAGCCGTCGCGGGCGCGCAGCTTCTCGTCGGGGGTGCAGTGGTATTCGGCGATGCTCTGCGGACCGCGGCTGATCAACTGCCCCTCGCCGGGGACCGGGATCAGCGCATCGGGGCCGGTCTGGGCGTCGTTGCCGAGCGCGATGACGCGCACCGTCTGGAAGTAGGAGGGCTTGCCGATGCTCTCCCATTTTTCCTCCGGCTCGAAGCCGGTGTGGCAGGCGGTGATGGCGGTGCAGCTTTCCGTGGTGCCGTAGGTGTTGAGCACATCGCAGCCCAGGGCCTCGCGGACCCGTTGCAGCAGTGGCCTGGGCAGCGCCGAACCGCCGCTGCGCAGCAGCCGCAGCGACGACAGGTCGATGCCGCCGAGCTGCCGTCGCGCCTCGGCCATCTGGTACATCTGCGTCGGCACCGCGAACGCCTCGGTGACCTTGTGCCGCGCGATCAGCCGCAGCGCCTGCTGCGCTTCGTATTCGCCGACCATCACCTGGGCCGCGCCGATGAACAGGTAGGCGACGAAGAAATTCGTCGCGGCGCCGATCACCACCGGCGCCAGGCTCATGCCGACGTGACCCCGGTCCAGCCCCATCTCCAGGCAGTACTGGATGGCCGAGACGATCTGCGTCGCGTAGGTGAAGGCGGCGCCCTTCGGCCGGCCGGTGGTGCCCGAGGTATGGATGACGGTGCACAGGTCGCTGTCGCTGACAGCGACCGGCGGCGGCTCCGTCGCCGGAAAGCGCGCGCACTCCGCGAAGCTCAGCGCGCCGGCCGGAACCGGCCCGCCGACGCAGACGAAGCGGCAGACGCCGGCATCCGCCATCGTCTCGACCGCGGTGCGCGAGAACTCGGCATTGAAGATCAGGGCTTTCAGCTTCTCCTGCCGCACGGCGTAGCGGACGGCGTCCGCCGCGAGCCGGTAGTTCAGGCAGGACGACACCGCGCCGAGCTTCTGGCAGGCCAGGAAGCCGATCGCGAACTCGGCGCAATTGTTGAGCAGCAGCCCGACGCCGTCGCCTTTGCCCACCCCCAGCCGGGCCAGAAAATTGGCCAGCCGGTTCACGTCGGCGTCCAGCGCGCCGTAGGTATGGACGCGGTCGCCGCAGATGATGGCGGTGCGCTGCGGCCAGTTCGCGACCCTGGCCCGGAAATGGTCGCGCAACGTGCCCAGCATGTGTGCCATCCTCCCCCGGCCGGACGTGCGGTTCGCCGTTCTGGCGTGCCGTCCGTCTAGCCCGGTCGATCGCCATGGGCAACAGCCTCCCGCCCGGCGACGTTGACCGGCCGCGACCGCGGACGGTAGCGTGGCAACGATGGTTCCCCGCATGGGGTGAAAAGGGAACGCGGTGCGATGCCGCGGCTGCTCCCGCAACTGTAGGCGGCGAGCCGGACGCCAGATTGCCACTGGGCGCAGACCCGGGAAGGCGGCGCCCGGCAGCGACCCGCGAGCCAGGAGACCTGCCATCATCGGGGTCGGCGCGGCCGCAGCGGGCGGGGTGCTCTGCCGTGGCCTGCAATGACAGCTGTCTCTCGCACGAGGCCGTCATGCTGGTTTTCTTCTCGCGTGCCTTCGACGATCGCGCCGCCCCTCTGCGCGGCAAGCTGATCGGTCTTTACGCATTGCTGCTGCTGTTCAACCTTGCCGCCTGGGCCTGGGCGCTGCTGGTGTTCCGCCGCTATCCGATGCTGCTCGGCACCGCGCTGCTGGCCTACGGCTTCGGCCTGCGGCACGCGGTCGATGCCGACCACATCGCCGCCATCGACAACGTCACCCGCAAGCTGCTGCAGGAGGGCAAACGCCCGGTCAGCATCGGATTCTTCTTCGCGCTCGGCCATGCGCTGGTGGTGATCCTGCTGGCGGTCGCGGTTGCCGTCACCGCGAGCGCGCTGGCATCGCGCGTCGGCTGGCTCAAGGGCGTCGGCAGCGTCGTCAGCACGCTGGTGTCCGCGACCTTCCTGATCGTCATCGCGCTGATGAACCTGCTGATCCTGCGCGGCGTGTGGCGCAGCTTCCGCCATGTGCGGCGCGGCGGCGCCTTCGTGGCGGAGGACCTCGACCTGCTGCTGAACAGCCGCGGGCTGCTGGCGCGGCTGTTCCGGCCGCTGTTCCGGCTGGTGACGCAGAGCTGGCACATGCTGCCGCTCGGCTTCCTGTTCGGCCTCGGCTTCGACACCGCGACGGAAGTGGCGCTGCTCGGCGTGTCGGCGACGGCAGCGGCGCACGGCACCGCGATCTGGTCGATCCTGATCTTTCCGGCGCTGTTCGCGGCGGGGATGACGCTGGTGGACACCACCGACGGCGTGCTGATGCTCGGCGCCTACAACTGGGCCTTCGTCAAGCCGGTGCGCAAGCTCTACTACAACGTGGTGATCACGGCGGTTTCGGTGGTGGTGGCGCTGCTGATCGGCGGCGTCGAGGGCCTGGGGCTGATCGGCGACGAGTTCGGCCTCGGCGGCTGGTTCTGGGACGGCGTCGGCGCGCTCAACGACAATTTCAACGGCATCGGCTTCGTCATCATCGGCGTCTTCATCTTCGCCTGGATCGCCGCGATGCTGGTGTACCGCTACGCCAGGCTGGACGACCTGGAGCCGCGGTCGGCCAAGGGCTGAGATGCAGCGGGTGGGGGGCGGCGGCCGCAGCGGGCCGCCGTGCCGTGTCAGCCGCGCCGGCGGCGCCGCATGATGGTCAGGCCGAGCAGCCCGCTGGCCATGATCGCCAGCGTCGTCGGTTCCGGCACCGAGCTGGAGCCGCCGAAGCTGCTGCCGGTGAAGCTGAAGGTTTCCGACAGGAGCACCGAGTTGCCGTAGTTGCCGCCGGTGACGGTGACATAGGTGTCGGTCGTGGCAAGGTTCACGGTCTGCACATCCGGCGTGCCGGTCACGGTGCCGATCTTGAGCTCAAGCGGCGTGGAGCCGCCGAAGATGTCGGCGTTCTCGCCGCTCTGCAGCGAGCCGATGGTGATCGATACCGGCGTCCAGCCGAGCGCGATGGCGGCGGCGTTGTCCAGCACCACGGCATTGCCGACGCCGATTTCGTTCTGGGGATCGGATGGGGTGGGCGACGTGTTGCTCTCGCCCAGGCCGGCTTCGTTGGTGGCGTTGGGCGGATTCGGCTTCTGCGACACGTATTCGCCGACGCCCAGCGGCGAGCCGGAGCCGTAATGATAGCCGGTCGCGGTCAGGCTGATCCCGTACTGGGAGAAGTCCACTGCCTGTCCCGCCGTCCCCGGCAGCACGCAGTTGCTGCTGCACAGGCTGCCGCCATTGGCGCCGAGCGTGCCGAAATCGAAGGTCAGCGGGTTCGGGGTCGCGTGCGCCGGCGATACCGCGCCGCTCACCAGCCATCCGCCGCACGCGGCGATCGCGGCCAGAGCCGCCATTCGTCTCGACTTCAACATGAGCAACCCCCCGCACTCAATTCGTTTTCACGATAATCGCAGGGCGGTGAAACTTTCGCAACAGAAAAGGTGTCAAAAAGTATCTTATCGCCGGATCAGGGGTCCCACGCCGGCCCGAGCGGCACCTTGCCGGCGCCGCCGGGCCGGTCGAGCACGTAGGTTGGCCAGGCAAGGCCGGTCATCCGTCCGCGCAACGCCGCCAGCAGGCGCCGTCCTTCCGCGATCGGCACATGGAAGCGCGCGGTGCCCGGCGCCGGATCGAGCTGGTGCAGGTAGTACGGCTTGACACGGGCGGCGAGCATGGCGCGGAACAGCGCCTCCAGTGCCGCCGCGCTGTCGTTGACGCCGCGCAGCAGCACCGACTGGCCCAGCACCGGCACGCCGGCGCGCTGCACCCGCCGCAGCGCGGCGCGCGCGGCGTCGGTGAACTCGCTTGCGTGGTTGGCATGGACGACCAGCCAGAGCGGGGTTTCGGTCGCCAGCGCGGCGGCCAGCGCCGGGGTGACGCGCGAGGGATCGGCAACCGGCACGCGGCTGTGGACGCGCAGCGTGCGGATGTGCGGCATCGCGGCGAGGGCCGTCAGGATGGCGCCGAGGCGGCGCGGCGAGAGCATCAGCGGGTCGCCGCCGCTCAGGATCACCTCGGTAATCGCCGGGCGCGCGCGCAGCCAGGCGTAGCAGGCGGCGAGTTCGTCCTCGGTCAGCACGCCGCCGGCCGGCCCGACCTGCTCGCGGCGGAAGCAGAAGCGGCAATAGACCGGGCAGGCCAGCAGCGGCTTGAGCAGCGCGCGATCGGGGTAGCGATGCACGATGCCCTTCAGCGGCGACAGCGCCGCGTCGGCGATCGGGTCGGCGCTCTCGTGCGGGGCGGTGACCAGTTCGGCCGGATCAGGCACGAACTGCCGCCCCAGCGGGTCGGCGGCGTCGCCGATCAGGGCGGCGAGCGCGGGCGGGATGGCGACGGCGTAGCGCTCCGCGACCGCGGCCACGTCGTCCCGCCGGCCGGCCGGCACCAGGCCGGCGGCGACGAGGTCATCGGCGCTGCGCAGCGTACGGCGGGGATCGGGGGTGCCATCGGGCATGCGCGGGCGTGTAGTCTGGGTCCTGTCATGCCGCAACCCGCCTGGTCCCCCGACCGCCTCGCCGCCCGCATGCCTTTTCTGCGCCGCCGCGCGCTGCTGACCCAGGCGGTGCGCGCCTTCTTCGCCGCGCGCGGCTACACCGAGGCCGAGACCCCCTATGCCGTGGCGGCGCCGGGGGAGGAGGTGCATCTCGCCGCCTTCGCCACCGAACGCATCGCGCCCGGCGGCGAACGGAACAGGCTGTGGCTGCACACCAGCCCGGAATTCGCCATGAAGAAGCTGCTGGCGGGCGGCGCGGGGCCGATTTTCCAGTTCGCCCGCGTCTGGCGCAACGGCGAGGGCAGCGACCTGCATGCGGCCGAGTTCACCATGCTGGAATGGTATCGGCCGGGCGCCGGCATGGCGGACCTGATCGCCGAGACCCACGCCCTGCTGCGCGCCGTGCTGCCGCCCGTCGTCACCTGCCGCGGTGTCGCCACCGACCTCACGACGGCGGAGGTGCTGACCGTCGCCGACGCTTTTGCGCGGCATGTCGGCGCCGACGTGCTGGCGACCGCGGAGGATGCGCCGGCGCTGGCGCGCGCGGCGGGGGAGCGGCTGCGCGACGGCGAGACCTGGGAGGATCTGTTCTTCCGCCTGCTGCTCGGGCGCATCGAGCCGCAACTCGGCCGGGCGCGGCCGACCTTCCTGACGCACTGGCCGGCGGCGCAGGCGGCGCTGGCGCGGCGCGATCCGGCCGATCCGCGGGTTGCCGAACGGTTCGAGCTGTTCGTCTGCGGCATCGAACTCGCCAATGCGTTCGTGGAACTGACCGACCCGGCCGAGCAGCGCGCCCGCTTCGTCGCCGACCGCGCCCGGCGCCATGCCATCACCGGCGCCGCGGACTGGCCGCTCGACGAGGATTTTCTCGCCGCCCTGGCGCACGGGCTGCCCGCCTGCGCGGGGATCGCGCTCGGCTTCGACCGGCTGGCAATGATCGCGGCCGGTGCCGGGCGGATCGACCAGGTGCTGTGGCTGCCGCAGAGCTGAACGCCGCCGCTCTTTCTTCCCCCGGCCGGGTGTGGGACAGCATGCGGGACTGTCCGCTTCGTGAGGCAACCCGTTCCGACACAGGCGCTTGCACGCTCCATGCGACACCTGCATCTCGATCCGGTCGGCGGCATCGCCGGCGACATGTTCGTCGCCGCCCTGCTCGATGCCGCGCCCGACCAGCAAGCCGCCTGCCTCGCCGCCGCCTCGGCGGTGGCCGAGGCGCCGTGCCGCCTGCTGCGCCACCACGACGACGTGCTCGCCGGCGCACGGTTCGCGGTCGAAGCCGGGGGGCACGGCCATGCGCATGCGGCGTGGCGCGACATTCGCGCCCGTCTGCTGGCCGCCCCGCTCGGCGCGGCGGCGCGGGGGCATGCGCTCGGCATTTTCACGCTGCTGGCGGAGGCGGAGGCGCGCGTGCATGGCATCGCCCCGGAGGCGGTGACGTTCCACGAGGTCGGCGCGGCCGACTCGATCGCCGACATCGTCGCCGCCGCGGTGTTGATCGCGGCTCAGGCCGACGCCGACGGTCCGGCGAGCTGGAGCTGCGCGCCACTGCCGCTCGGCTGCGGACGGGTGGCAACGGCGCATGGCCCGCTGCCGGTACCGGCGCCGGCGACGGCGCTGCTGCTGGAGGGCTTTTCCATGTTCGACGACGGCATCGGCGGCGAGCGGGTGACGCCGACCGGGGCGGCCATCCTGCGCCATCTCGGGGCCGCGGCGCCGGCGCCGGCGGGGGCGCGGCGGCTGGTCGGCTCCGGCATCGGCTTCGGCACGCGGCGGCTGCCGGGTCTTTCCAACGTGCTGCGCGTGCTGGTCACGGAACGCGCGCCGGCTGCCCCCGGTCATCGCGAGCTGGCGGTGATCAGTTTCGAGGTCGATGACCAGACGGCGGAGGACCTGGCCGCCGGCCTGGACCGCATCCGCGCCGTGGCGGGCGTGCATGACGCGCTGCAGATGCCGGCGTTCGGCAAGAAGGGGCGGCTGGCGACGCACATCCAGGTGCTCGCCGCGCCGGCGGCGCTGGAGGCGGCGGTGGCGGCCTGCTTCCACGAGACCAGCACGATCGGCCTGCGCACGCAGATGGTTGCCGGCCGCACGCTGCCGCGCACCGCCGCCGCGGTGGCCGTGGACGGGCGCAGCGTGCGCGTCAAGCGCGTCGAACGGCCGGGCGGCGCCACCACCGGCAAGGCCGAGAGCGACGACCTGCTGGCGGCCGAGGGGCACGCCGCGCGCATGCGGCTGCGGCGGGCAGCGGAGCGGCTGGCCGATGAATGAC
>JAJZVE010000243.1 GCA_021845835.1 Pseudomonadota bacterium
TTCCGATCTCCGGCGGCCATCGCGCCGATGCCGAACACCAGCATGAACACGCGATAGACGTTGATGCCGAGCATGCCGACCATGCCGGAATCCTCGATGCCCGCCCGCACGATCATGCCGAGCCGCGTGCGATAGAGCACCACGTACAGCGCGCCGAGCGCCACCGCGGCAATCGCCAGCACCACGATGCGATAGGTCGGGTAGATCAGGAATCCCATCGGCGTGACGCCGGTGGCCCAGCTCGGTGGCGGCACCGACATGGTCAGGCTGCCGAACCCCAGACGCACCAGCTCCACGATGACGATGCCGATGCCGAAGGTGACCAGGATCTGGTCCTCCGGCGGACGGTCGTAGAACTGGCGGATGATCACCCGCTCCACCAGCGCGCCGAACGCCACCATGAACACCGCGCCCACCAGCACGGCAAGCTCGAACGAGCCGGTGGCATGGTACGCGACGTAGCCGGCATAGCCGCCGAGCATGAACATCGCGCCATGCGCGAGGTTCAGCACCCCGAGCGTGCCGTAGATGATGGTCAGCCCTGAGCTGATCAGCGCCAGCAGCGCCCCCGACGCCAGCCCGTTGAACAGCTGCGAAAGGAAGTTCGGCCAGGTGATCATGCGGGCCGGCCGCGTCGCGATCAGGTGTACGTGCCGAGCTTGCAGCCGAAGGCGTCGGGCGCCTGCATCACCCCCTCGCCCGGCACCATCTCGATGACGTCCCAGTAGTCGTCGGGGGATTTCATGTCGGCCGGTTGCTTGCCGCGGACGATGACGACCGGCCGCACCAGCTGATGATCGGCGCCGCGCATCCACACCTCGCCGACCATCGACTGGATGTGCTGCCCCGCCTCGAACGCCTTGATGACCGCGGGCGGATAGAACGTGCCGGCGCGTTCCACCGCGTCGGCCCACATGGCGAACGACATGTAGGAGTTCTCGGCGCCCCATTCCGGCTTGTAGCCGTACCTCTTCTCGAACGACTCGACAAACATCTTTGCCAGCGGGTACTGGTCCTGCAGTGTCCACCAGAAATCCGTCGCCGCGTACACGCCCGCCGTCAACTCGGCGCCGACCTCCTTGGCGAGGAACGGGATCTGGTACGGGATCACCAGCTTCTGCTTCGCCAGGATGCCGAACTGCTTCGCCTGCTGCGTGGACAGCACGGCGTCGTGCCCCCAGTTGATGTTCAGCAGCACGTCGGCGCCGGAATTGGCGACGTTGAGCAGATAGGAACTGTAGTCCGGCGCGCCCAGCGGCGCCACCTGGTTGGTCACCGTGGTCCAGCCGGCCGGCTTGAGATATTCCTCCATCGACTTCTGCACGGTGTGGCCGTACGTATAGTCGGGCGTGAGGTAGGCCGCCTTCTTGTCCTTGCCGATGGTCCTGATCAGCACCGGCGCCAGCGCCGCTGCGGCGGTCTGGCCGTAGAAGCACTGGCGGAAACCGTAGCGCACGCAGTCCTTCCCGGTGGTGTCGTTGGAACCGGAGATGCCGGTCACATACAGCACCTTCTCGCGCTGCGCGAACTTGTTCAGCGCCACCGCCACCGCGCTCGATGTCGAGCCGGTGATCAGCACCGCCTTGTTCTCGCTGATGAAGCGCGACTGCGCCTGCACCGCGGTGTTCGGCTTGGCCTCCGAGTCGGCCACGCCGAACTTGACCGTCTTGCCCAGCACGCCCTTGGTGGTCCTGGGCGAGATCGCCCGCATCAGCGGATCGCCGCTGTTGAGATGCTCGACCGCGAGGATGTAGCCCTTGAGTTCGTCCTCGCCCTGCACGGCGTAGGTGCCGGTGCGCGGCACGGAGATGCCGATGAACACGGAATCGCCGGAGGAACCGGCGGGCCAGGTGCCGATCGGCGGCTGACTGTCCGCCGCCTGCGCCGCCTGCGGCAGTCCCGCCGGCAGCGCCGTCGCAGCCGCCAGGCCGACGCCGGCCTGCAGTATCTGCCGCCGCCGCGGCGCCCACGCCATCCCAGATGTCATCGCCGTCCTCCCAGTGCGTCGGCAGCCCAGCGCCGCCCTTGTCGTTCCCCGGCGCGTCGAGGCGCCGGAACCGCAACGCTACGATGGGCGTGCGCGGCCGACAAGCGCCTCGTGCCCCCGGTCGCCCGGGCGGGCACGAGGTCGCAAGGTAACAGCGTCGTCAGTGTCTTGCCGCCGCCTCCGCGCCGATGCCGGTCATCGAGCGGATATACTGGCCCTCGAACCGCGCCTGCTCCTCGACGGCACCCTGGCTGCTGTCCGTGATCGAAAACAGCCAGCAGCCGACGAAGGCGAGCGGCATCGAGAAGATCGCCGGCGAGTCGTAGGGGAAGATCGCCGCCTTGTGGTGCAGCACCAGCACCCAGATGCTCTTGCTCAGGACCGTCAGCACCGTGGCCACGATCAGCCCGAGCCAGCCGCCGAGCACGGCGCCGCGCGTGCTCAGCCGCTTCCAGTACATCGACAGGATCAGCACCGGGAAATTGGAGCTTGCGGCAATGGCGAAGGCGAGACCGACCATGAAGGCGACGTTGATCTTCTCGAAGACGATGCCCAGCACGATGGCGACGATGCCAAGCACCAGCGTCGCCACCTTGGAGACGCGCATCTCCTCGCGTTCGTTGGCGCGGCCGTGACGGAACACGCTGGCGTAGAGGTCGTGGCTGATCGCCGAGGCGCCGGCGAGCGTCAGCCCCGACACCACGGCGAGGATGGTCGCGAACGCGACCGCCGAGATGAAGCCGAGCAGCAGATGCCCGCCCACCGCGTCGGCGAGCCACACCGCCGCCATGTTGCCGCCGCCGCGCAGCGCGCCCTGGGCGTCGAGGTAGCCGTGGTTGGTGGCGACCAGCGTGATCGCGCCGAAGCCGATGATGAAGGTGAGGATGTAGAAATAGCCGATGAACGTGGTCGCCCAGAACACCGACTTGCGGGCTTCCTTCTGGTCGGCGACGGTGAAGAACCGCATCAAAATGTGCGGCAGCCCCGCGGTGCCGAACATCAGCGCGAGACCAAGCGAGATCGCGGACACCGGATCCGCCACCATCGGCCCCGGCACCATGATCGCCGCGTGCTTCGGATGCACCTCCACCGCCCTGGCGAACAGCGCGTTCAGGTCGAAGCCGAACGCCGCCAGCACCAGCAGCGCCATCAGCGTCGCGCCGCCGAGCAGCAGGCACGCCTTGATGATCTGCACCCAGGTGGTCGCCAGCATGCCGCCGAACGTGACATAGAGTATCATCAGCACGCCGACGATGATCTCCGCGTAGAGATAGTCGATGCCGAACAGCAGCTTGATCAACTGGCCGGCGCCGACCATCTGCGCGATCAGGTAGAAGGCGACGACGACGATCGTGCCGGTGGCGGCGAGCGAGCGCATCGGCGTCTGGCTGAGCCGGTAGCTGACCACGTCGGCGAAGGTGAAGCGGCCGAGGTTGCGCAGCCGCTCCGCCATCAGCGCCATGATGATCGGCCAGCCGACCAGGAAGCCGATCGAGTAGATCAGCCCGTCATAACCGCTGGTGTACACCAGCGCGGAAATGCCGAGGAACGAGGCAGCCGACATGTAGTCGCCGGCAATCGCAAGTCCGTTCTGCAGCCCGGTGATGTTGCCGCCCGCGGTGTAGAACACCGCCGCCGAGCGCGTGCGCTTCGCCGCCCACCAGGTGATGCCGAGCGTGAACAGCACGAACACCACGAACATGACGATCGCGCTGACGTTGGTGGCCTGCTTCTCGGTCTGGCCCACCGCCTCGGCGGCAAAGGCCGGGGCGGCCAGCAGCGCGCCGAGCGCGCCGGCGGGCAGCGGGCGCAGCTTCCGTGTCGCGCTCATTGCACGCCCTCGCGGATGCGGTGCGTCAGTTTGTCGTATTCGCCGTTGGCGCGCAGCACATAGAGGCCGGTGAGCAGGATCGCGATCACGATGACGGCGAGACCGACCGGGAAGGCGAGCGTGATGGCGCCGCCCACCGACAGGCCCAGTAGTCCCTTGTCGAACCCGACGACCAGGATGAAGCCGTAATAGATCGCCAACATAACGATGGCGATCGTCCAGCTGAAGCGCCCTCGCCTCGCCGCCAGTTCGGCAAAGGCAGGATTTCGTCGCACCTTCTCGGCAAAATCGGCATTTACGGCCACGTGCGGCGCCATCTTGGTCCCCCGGGTGTTTGCGGTCGCGATATCCTTTTGCGCCAGCGTCGCATCATATGACAAGGGGGTAATGAATTTGCTCCGCATTTGCGACAAGCCTTGACGCAGGTCGATGATGCGGACCCGGGGTGCGGCCGCCGGCAGGCGCCGCTGGCGTCGTTTCGCCGTCTGGTCCCGGCGCCGGACTCGGCGCATGCTCGGCCGAATTGCGCGGGAGGAACGTCGCCATGACCTACGCCAGCACCTATGCCGCGTGGCAGGCGGACCCGGACGCCTGGTGGGCCGAGGCTGCCGAAGGGATCGCCTGGGACCGCCGCTGGAACCGGGTGTTCGACCCGGCGCTCGGCACCTTCGGCCAGTGGTTTCCCGGCGCGCGGCTCAACATCTGCGCCAACGCGCTGGACCGCCACGTCGCCGCCGGGCGCGGCGAGCAGACGGCGCTGCTCTGGGACAGCCCGATGGCCGGCTGCATCGAGCGCTTCAGCTACCGCCAGTTGCGCGACCGCACTGCGCGCGTCGCCGGCGCGCTTGCCCGCCTCGGCGTCGGCGTCGGCGACCGGGTGGTGATCTACATGCCGATGATCCCGCAAGCGGCGATCGCCATGCTCGCCTGCGCCCGGCTCGGCGCGGTGCACTCGGTGGTGTTCGGCGGCTTCGCCGCGGCGGAGCTGGCCAAACGGATCGAGGACGCCGCGCCGCGCCTGATCGTCTCTGCCTCCTGCGGGCTGGAGCCGGGACGGGTGGTGCCGTACAAGCCGATGCTGGACGCGGCGATCGAGATTTCGGCCCATAAGCCGGACGCCTGCCTGATCTACCAGCGCCCGCAGGCCACGGCCGGGCTGATCCCCGGCCGCGACCACGATTTCGACGCGGCGGAGGCCGCCGCCGCGCCGCACGACCCGGTGCCGATCGCCGCCACCGATCCGCTCTATGTGCTCTACACCTCCGGCACCACCGGCAAGCCGAAGGGCGTCGTGCGCGATGCCGGCGGCTATGCGGTGGCGCTGCACCGCTCGATGGGCATGATCTACGGCCTCGGCGCCGGCGACGTGTTCTGGACCGCCTCGGATGTCGGCTGGGTGGTCGGCCACAGCTACATCGTCTATGCGCCGCTGCTCGCCGGCTGCACGTCCGTGCTCTACGAAGGCAAGCCGGTCGGCACGCCGGATGCCGGCGCGTTCTGGCGCGTTGTGGCCGAGCATGGCGTGAAGGTGCTGTTCACCGCGCCGACCGCGCTGCGCGCCATCAAGCAGCAGGACCCGGAGGCGGCGCTGCTCGCCCGCCATGACATGAGCCGGTTCGAGGCGCTGTTCCTGGCCGGCGAGCGCTGCGACCCGCCGACGGCAATCTGGGCGGCCGGGAAGTTGCGCCGGCCGGTCGTCGATCACTGGTGGCAGACCGAGACCGGCTGGCCGATCACCGCCGGTTTTCGCGGCCTCGGCCTGTTCCCGGTGAAACCGGGCAGCGGCGGGCGCCCCTGTCCCGGCTATGACCTGCAGGTGCTGGACGACGCGGGCGCGGTGCTGCCGCGCGGCGAGACCGGCAACCTCGCCCTCCGCCTGCCGCTGCCGCCCGGCTGCGCGCCGACGCTGTGGAACGACGCCGACGGGTTCCGCCGCGCCTATCTCGCCGACTTCCCCGGCTGGTACCGCACCGGCGATGCCGGCGTGATCGACGCGGACGGCGACGTTTCGGTGATGGGCCGCACCGACGACATCATCAACGTCGCCGGCCATCGCCTGTCCACCGGCGGCATGGAGGAAGTGCTGGCGAGCCACCCGGACGTGGCCGAATGCGCCGTGGTGGGCGCGCAGGACGGGCTGAAGGGGCAGGTGCCGCTCGGCCTCGTGGTGCTGAAGGCGGGGGTGCGGCGCGACGCGGCGGAGCTGGAGCGCGAACTGGTGGCGCTGGTGCGCGAGCGCATCGGGCCGGTGGCCGCGTTCAGGACCGCGCATGTGGTGGCGCGGCTGCCCAAGACGCGGTCCGGGAAGATCCTGCGCGCCAGTCTGCGGCGGCTGGCCGACGGGCAGGACCCGCGCCCGCCGCCGACCATCGACGACCCGGCCATCCTCGACGAGGTGGCGCGCATCATCCGCCCGGCCGATCCCGCCGGCTGAGCCGCCGGCAGCGTCTCCCGCGGCGGCGGGCACGTGGTATAAGGCGGGGCGCCCGCAGCGCCTGGAGGCTCCATGTCGATCCGTCGCCGCGTTCTGCTCGCCGCTGCCGTCGCCGCTGCCGTCGCCGTCCGGCGCGGCGCCGCGGCGGCGCCGAATCCCGCCCGCATCCGCGGCACCATCCAATCCGTCACCGGCACCTATCTGCGCATCGCCACGCGCGACGGGCGGACGGTGACGGTGGCGGTGGCCGAGGATGCGACGATCTCCATCGTCGCGCCCGCCCGCATCGAGGACATCAGGCCCGGCAGCTTCATCGGCACCGCGGCGATGCCGCAGCCGGACGGCACGCAGATGGCGATGGAGGTGCATGTGTTCCCCGAATCCATGCGCGGCGTGGGGGAAGGGTTCCATCCGTGGGACCTTGCGCCGCAGAGCACCATGACCAACGGCACCGTCGGCACCGTCACCGGCAGCGCCGGGCGGCAGTTGACGGTGAAGTACCGCGGCGGCGAGCAGACGGTGGTGGTGCCGCCGGAGGCGCCGATCGTCAGCTACCAGCCGGGCAGTGCCGCCGATCTGGTGCCGGGCGCGCACGTCATCATCGCCGCCGCGCCGTCCACCGACGGGATGCTGCGCGCCACGCGCATCGCCGTCGGCAAGGATGGCATGACGCCGCCGATGTAGGCCGCGCCGACGGACATGACGCCGGCCGAGGCCGCGGCGGCGATCG
>JAJZVE010000244.1 GCA_021845835.1 Pseudomonadota bacterium
GCGATCTGGCGCTCGGCCAGCAGACGTGCGAGCAGGGCGCGCAGCAGCTCGTCCTCGGCCGGTCGGATTTCCACCGCCGCGGTGGCGCGCAGGCGGCTGGCGAGGTCGGGCAGCGCGACCGGCCAGCGTGCCGGCGGCGTGCGGCCGGCGAGCAGCACCGCCAGCCCCGACTCGGCGGCGGCGTTCAGCAGGTGCAGCAGCGCACGCTCCGGCGCCGCATCGGCGTCGTCGATCGCCAGCGGCTGCGCCGGTGCCGCCTCGCGCCGCGGCAGGGCAGGGCCGGCGAGCAGCGCCGCCGCTTCGCGCCCGGCCCAGAGATGCAGCAGATGCGTCTTGCCGCAGCCTCCCTCGCCCCACAGCGCCAGCCGGCGCTGCGGCCAGTCCGCCGGCCGCGCCAGCCACGCCAGCGCCGCGGCGTTGGATGGCATCTGCAGGAAGTCCACGGCATACAGCGGCGCATGGCTGAACGGCAGCGCCAGTTGGCGCCAGCTCCGGCCGATGGCCTGCGTGTCGGACCCGGGCGGCGATGCGGACATGCCGCGTTCCTGCCATAACGCCCCCCGGCGCGCCAAGCCGAGGGGCAACGCCGCCGCTCAGGACGCGGCGGTGGCGCGGTCGAGGGCGGCGAACATCTGGTCGGGGCGGAACGGTTTGAGCAGCAGCGTCTCGTCCGGCCGCAGCGGCGGCAGCCGATCCTCGGGCAGCCCGGTCGCGAACAGTATCGGCCGGCCGGGATGGCGGCGGCGGAACTCGTCGGCGAGCGCGCGGCCGGAGCGGCCGGGCAGCAGCACGTCGGTCAGCAGCACCACGGTCTCGTCGGCCTCCGGCAGCGCCGCAAGGAACGCATCGCCGTCACGGCAGGCGATCACGCGATGGCCGCGATCGGCCAGCATCTCGGTCATCACTTCGCGCACCAGCGGGTCATCTTCCACCAGCAGCACCATCACCGGCGGCGCCTGCCAGCGCCGCATCATGTCGGTCCAGAGCGGGGCGGACATCACGTCACCACAGATGGAACGGGATGAACACGTTAAGGCCGGGCGGTGGCATCATGACCACCGGCGGCGGTGCAACCATGACCGGCGGCGGTGCCATGATCACCGGCGGGGGTGCAACCATGACCGGCGGCGCCACCATCACGACGCGCGGGCCATAGCCCCAGCCGCCTCTCCACCCGCCCCAGCCGCCTCTCCACCCGCCCCAGCCGCCATGCTCCCATTCGCCGCGGCCGCCCCAGCCGCCCCAGCCGTGACCGTCGGCGTGCGCCGGCGAAACCAGGGCGGCGCCACCCGCCGCGAGCATCAGATGCACGGCCACCACGCGGACGAGGCGGCGGCGGTTCCGGATTGCGTTCATCTGCGTCACACTCCACTGCTGTTTCGTCTGCAAGGGGATCAATGTGCCAGCGCACCCACGGCGGCGCCGCCGGCGGCGCCCACCAGCCCGCCCACAAGCAGGCTGCCACCGGACAGCGCCGCGATGCCCAGCCCTGCCGCCGAGCCGAGCGCGCCGCCGCTCAGCATGCGCTGCTGGCTCGGCGTCAGGTTCGCGCAGCCGGCCAGGGCCAGCACGCCAACGCCCAGGACGAGACTGCGGATGATCGCCATCTTGAGTTCTCCGTCGCGATGCAACAGCTTGATTGCACAACCGGATTAGGGTGGCATGACGGGGCGTGACAATGTCGGTCGCAACGTTGTCGCGGGCTGTGACGGCCGGTCACAGAAGCGGCGGGCACAGAAGCGGCGGGCGGGTGCGGTGCGCCGCGCCCTGCTGACCGCCGCGGCGGCCGGCGTCCTCGCCGGCTGCAGCCTGTTGCCGCCGCAACTGCGGCCACGCCCGCCCGCGCATCAGCAGCCGCAGGCGCAGCACCACGCGCCGCCGGCCGCGGCAGGTGTGCCCTCCTCCGGGTCGGCGGCGGCGGCGGCGCGGCTGCATCCGCTGCCCACGGCCGCGCCGGCGCCGGTCACGGTGGTGGGGCTGTCGCAGGACGCGGTGCGCCGCCTGCTCGGCCCGCCGGCGACGGAGGCGAGCCAGGGACCGGGGCGGACCTGGACCTATGACGGCGCCGGCTGCCGCGTCGAGATCGCGTTTTTCTATGACGTGACCCGCAGCGGCTTCTTCGCGCTCAGCGCGCGGCGGCCGGAGGGCGGCGACGCGCAGGACTGCCTGGCCCGCATCCATGACGCCCGTGACTCCTGACCCCGCCGGCCGGCGGCTGGTCGTGGTGGACGACGACCGGCTGTTTCTTGGCGTGTTCGCGGCCAATCTGCGGGCGGGCGGCTATGAGCCGCTGTGCTTCGACGACCCCGCCGCGGCGCTCGCCGCCCTGCGTGCCGGCACCGACGCCGTGGCCTGCGTGCTCGACCTCGACATGCCCGGTCTCGACGGGCTGGCCTTCCTGCGCACGCTCAAGGCCGAGGGGATCGCCCTGCCGGTGGTGTTCGTCACCTCGCACAGCGGGCCGCTGTTCGAGGAGCAGGCGCTGCGCGACGGCGCGGTCGAGTTCATCGACAAGGCGCGCGGCCCCGCCATCATCCTGCGCCGGCTCGACCTGGTGACACGCAGGCGCACGCCGCCGCCGTCCGCCGCCGATCCGGACCTGACGCGCGGCAGGCTGGCGCTGCGTGGGCGGACGCGCCGCGCGCTGTGGAACGGCGTGGAGGTGCCGCTCAGCCGCACCGAGTTCGAGGTGGTGCAGTGCCTGGCCGCCGCCGCCGGCAGCGATGTCGCCTATCGCCAGATCTACGACGTGATCAAGGGCGAGGGCTTCCTGGCAGGCCAGGGCGAGGACGGCTACCGTGCCAATGTGCGTGCCATGATCAAGCGCATCCGCCGCAAGTTCGAGGACATCGACCCGGGTTTCGACGCGCTCGGCACCTATCCCGGTTTCGGCTATCGCTGGCGCGACGATGCGTGAGCGGCGGCGCGCGCCGGCCGGGCTGCTGCGCTCGCTGCGGCTGCAGGGACTGGCGCTGTGCATCGTGCTGATCGTGCTGCCGGCGCTGCTCTATTCGATCTTTACCGGCATCGAGGCGGAGCGGCGCGCGCTGCTGCTGACCGCCGTGCGCGACGCGGGGGTGGCGATCGCCAACGGGCTGGCGCCGGAGCTGCGCGACCTGCAGCCGGGCGATTTCGGCACGCTCGGCGCGCGGCTGGCGCGCTTTTCCGATCCGCGCCGTCAGGTGACGGTGCTGTTCCATCCCGCGGGCAGCGCCGCCGACCAGCAGTTCTTTCTGATCGGCAGCCTGCCGCCGGTCGCGGCCGGGCAGCTTGAACCCGAGCGTGCGCGGCTGGCCGCGCTGGGCGTGCTCGATCAACTGGCGCGATCCTGCGATGGCGGGGCCAACCTGACGGAGCGCGTCGCCGGCGCGGACGGGACGGCGGCGGTCATCACCTCCGTCACCGGTGTGGCCGGCGTCGCCGGCTGCTTCGCGGTCGTGGTCGCGGTCAACGCCGCCGAGGAGATCGCCGGCATCGCCGGCCGCCCGGTCTCGGTGCGGCGGGACCTGGCCCTGGCCGGGGCGGTGTATGCGGCGATGGCCGGCCTCGTGCTGGCGATCTTCGCCGGCGTGTGGGCCAATCTGCGCCGCTTCCGCCGCCGCGCGCTGGCGCCGGGGGAAGCGGGCGGATTTCTCGACGTGACCGACGTGCCGGAGATGGTGCCGGTGGCGCGTGCGATCGACGCGATGGTGCAGCGCCTGCGCGATGCGGCGGAGCTGCTGCGCCAGGCGGCGGAGGACAACGCGCACGCCTTCAAGGGGCCGATCGCGACCATCCGCCAGGCGATCGAGCCGCTGCGCGACGCGGCGGCTGCGCCGGAGACGCTGCGCACGTCGCTCGCGGCGGTGCAGGCGTCGCTTGAGCGGCTGGACGGGCTGGTGCGCTCGGTGCGCCGGCTGGATGCGGCGACCGCCGATTTGCTGGAGATGGCGCAGGGCCGCGTCGATCTGTCGGCGCTGCTGCGGGCGCTGGTCGCCGATTGCCGCGCCATGCGCGCGGCGCAGCGCGTGACCATCGCCGATACCATCGCGCCCGGCGTCGCGGTGCTCGGCACGGCCGACGCGATCGAAAGCATCTTCGAGAATCTGCTGGACAACGCTCTGGGATTCTCCCCGCCCGGCGGCGCGGTCCGGATCACGCTGGCGGCCGGGGACGGCACCGCGCTGGTCAAGGTGGAGGACGAGGGGCCGGGCGTGCCGGCCGCGGCGCTGCCGCGGATCTTCGAGCGCTACTACTCGGACCGCCGCGTCATGCCGCGCGACGAGGCGCTGGCGGCGGGGGAGCCGGCGCATTTCGGCATCGGCCTGTGGATTGCGCGCCAGAACGCGCGCGCGCTCGGCGGCGACATCGTCGCGGTCAACCGCGTGCCGCACGGTCTGAGCATGCGCGTGCGGCTGCCGCTGGCGGGAACAAAGCGCGCCGGCGACGGCCCGGCTCTGGGGGCGGCGCAGGGGGCGGGCGGGCGTGGGGCGATGCTGCCGTCCGCCGCCGATCAGGGTGAGCGCGACGGCGCTGGCTGGCGACGGGGGCGCCCGCTATAGCTGGTCGCGACAGCACAGGAAACGCTGCCATGTACGCGGCAACGGCCGGCGGTCAGCGTCACGTCTTCCGCGACCTCGCCGCCCTGCTCGCGCAGGCAACCCCGCTGCGCAGCGGCGACCAGCTTGCCGGCATCGCGGCGCCGAGCGAGGTTGCGCGTGTCGCCGCGCAGTGCGCGCTCGCCGACCTGCCGCTCGCGACGTTCCTGAACGATGCCGTCGTACCCTACGAAACCGACGCGGTGACGCGGCTCGTCATCGACACGCACGACGCCGCCGCGTTCGCGCCGGTCGCGCACCTGACGGTGGGCGGCCTGCGCGACTTCCTGCTGTCGGATGAGGCGACGCCGGCCGTGCTGGCGTCGCTCGCCCCCGGCCTCACGCCCGAGATGGCAGCCGCCGTCAGCAAGCTCTGCCGCGCGCAGGACCTCGTGCTGATCGCGGCGAAATGCCACGTGGTGACGAAGTTCCGCACCACCATCGGGCTGCCCGGCCGGCTCTCGACGCGCCTGCAGCCGAACCATCCGGCCGACGATCCGCGCGGCATCGCCGCCGCCATCCTCGACGGGCTGCTGCTCGGCGCCGGCGATGCCACCATCGGCATCAATCCGGCGACCGACAGTCCCGAGCAGGCGCACGCGCTGCTGTCGATGCTTGATGAGGTCAGGGAAAAACTCGGCATCCCGATGCAGAGCTGCGTGCTGTGCCACGTCACCACGACGCTCGATCTGATGAAGCGCGGCACGCCGGTCGATCTGGTGTTCCAGTCGATCGGCGGCACCGAGGCGACCAATCGCAGTTTTGGCGTGTCGCTCGCCGTGCTGGCGGAAGCGCAGCAGGCGGCGCAGGCGCTCGGCCGCGCCGCCCCCGGCGACAACGTGATGTATTTCGAGACCGGGCAGGGCAGCGCATTGTCGGCCAACGCGCATCACGGCGTCGATCAGCAGACGCTGGAGGCGCGCGCCTACGCGGTGGCGCGGCACTTCCGGCCGCTGCTGGTGAATACCGTCGTGGGCTTCATCGGCCCGGAATACCTGTTCGACGGCAGGCAGATCATCCGCGCCGGGCTGGAGGACCATTGCTGCGGCAAGCTGCTCGGCCTGCCGATGGGCTGCGACGTGTGCTACACCAACCACGCCGACGCCGACCAGGACGACATGGACGCGCTGCTGACCATGCTGGTCGCCGCCGGGGTCAATTTCGTCATGGGCGTGCCCGGCGCCGACGACATCATGCTCGGCTACCAGAGCACGTCGTTCCACGACGCGCTGGCGATGCGCGACCTGTTCGGACGCCGGCCGGCGCCGGAGTTCGAGGCGTGGCTCGCGTGCCAGGGCCTGCTGGACGGCGCCGGCCGCATCCGCCCGCGTGGCCTGCCGGAGCGGCTGCGCGCGCTGCTGCCCGTCGCATGACCGCCGGTCCGCCAGCAGACGATCCGTGGCGGGCCCTGCGCGCGCTGACCGACGCGCGCATCGGCCAGCCGCGTCGCGGTGCCTCGCTGGCGACGGCGGCGCAGCTCGCGTTCCGCCAGGCGCAGGCGGCGGCGCGCGACGCGGTGTGGCAGGCGTTCGATGCCGCGGCGCTCGCCGCCGCGCTGGGGGGCGCGGCGCTGATCGTGGACAGCGCCGCGCCCGACCGGCGGACATACCTGCTGCGCCCCGATCTTGGCCGTCGGCTGGGCGAGGGCGCGGCGGCGCTGCTGGCGCCGCATGCGGGCGACCACGACCTCGTGATCGTGGTGACGGAGGGGCTGTCGGCGCGGGCGGTGCAGCGCCATGCCGCGCCGGTGCTGGACGCCGCCCTGCCGGCCCTGCGCGCCGCGGGCTGGCGGCTGGCGCCGCTGGTGGTCGTGCGCGGCGGCCGGGTGGCGATCGGCGATGCCGTCGCGGCGGCGCTGGGGGCGGGCGCGGTCGCGGTGCTGATCGGCGAGCGGCCGGGCCTGTCGGCACCCGACAGCATGGGTGCCTATGTCACCTGGCGGCCGACGCCGGCGACGACCGACGCCGGGCGCAACTGCCTCTCCAACATCCGCCCGGCCGGACTGGGGCATGCCGAGGCCGCGCGGCGGCTGGTCGGGCTGCTGCGGGCGATGCGGGCAAGCGGCCGGTCCGGCGTCGGCCTGACCGCGGCTGCGCCCAGTCCTGCCCTGTCGCCGCCGGGCAACACCCCCGGCTGACACGGGCCGCGCCGGGGCCTATCTGTGGCGCAACCCGCGTGAGGAGGAGAACCGCCAATGCTGAACCAAGCCGCCCCGCTGCCGCTGCACGACGCCAGCCTGTTCCGCCAGGCCAACTGCATCGACGGCAAATGGGTCGAGGCCGACAGCGGCCGCACGCTCACGGTGAAGAACCCGGCGACCGGCGAGGTGCTCGGCACCGTCCCGGCCATGTCCGCCGTGGAAACCCGCCGC
>JAJZVE010000245.1 GCA_021845835.1 Pseudomonadota bacterium
CACCGCGGTGACCGAACTGGCCGGCGGCCAGTGGCGGAAGAACAAGACGAGCAAGAAGTTTCCGTACGACCTGTACTGCACGTTCAACGGCCTTGCGCCCCGCATCGGGATCGAGGACGAAATGAAGCTGCTGTCCCAGTTGACGTGACGCATGCCAAGGGGGCTGGCGCCCGGTCGGACACGACCGGGTCCGGCCTGCCGCGGCACGGCTGGGAACGAACATGGATCACATCCTGCGCATTGAACGGTTGAACAAGCGCTTTGGTGGCGTCGTCGTCGCAGATTCGATCAGCCTGGCGCTCGCTCCCAACACCTGCCTGGGAGTGATCGGCCCCAACGGGGCGGGGAAGACGTCGCTCTTCAACCTGATCGACGGTTCCATCCGGCGCGACAGCGGACGCATCCTGCTGGACGATGTCGATGTCTCCGAACTGCCCAAGCACCGGCGGGCACGCATGGGCATCGCGCGCGCCTACCAGATTCCGCAGCCGTTTCCCGACCTGACCGTGTTCGAGAACGTACTGGCGGGAGCCACCTTCGGCGCCGGCCTGCGCGGCGTCCGTGCGGCGCGCGCCGCCAAGGAGGTGCTTGAGCGCACCGGACTGGACGCGCACATGCGTCTCATGGCGGGAACACTGCCGCTGCTCGACCGCAAGCGACTGGAGCTGGCGCGCGCGCTCGCGGCCCGGCCCAAGGTGCTGCTGCTGGACGAGATCGCGGGCGGCCTGACCGAACCCGAGGTCCGCCTGCTGGTCGAACTGATCCGCTCGCTCAAGCAGAGCGTGGCGATGATGTGGATCGAGCACATCGCGCACGCCCTGGTCGCCGCCGCCGATGCGGTCTTCGTCCTCGACTTCGGCCGGAAGATCGCCGAGGGCGACCCGGCGACCATTCTCGACAGTCCCGAGGTGCAGGAGATCTACATGGGGATCGCAATCGATGCCGTTGCTGGAAGTTGACGACCTGCAGGTATTCTACGGCGACTTCCAGGCGCTGTTCGGCATCGGCTTCACGGTCGCCGAGGGCAGGACGGTGTCGATCATCGGCGCGAACGGAGCCGGCAAATCGACCTTCCTGCGTGCCCTTATCGGCATCAACCGCGAGAAGAAGGGCAAAATCGTCTTCGACGGCGCCGACATCACCAACGAGCGCGCCCACACCATCGCACGCCGCGGCATCTCGATCGTGCCGGAAGGACGCCGCCTGTTCCCGTCGCTGACGGTGGAGGAGAACCTGCTGACCGGCACCGCGACCGGACGCCGCGGACCGTGGACCGTCAGGCGGGTGTTCGAACTGTTTCCCATGCTCGGCGATCTTCGCCATCAGGTGGCGACGCGCATTTCCGGAGGGCAACAGCAGATGGTGGCGATCGGACGCGCGCTGCTCGCCAACCCGCGCATCCTTCTCTGCGACGAATTGTCGCTCGGACTGGCGCCCAGGGTCATCAATGGAATCTACACCCAGTTCGACGAAATCCGCCGTAGCGGCGTGTCCATCCTGCTGGTGGAGCAGGACGTGGTGCGGGCCTGCTCGGCCGCCGACGACGTCTATTGCTTCCTGGAGGGCCGGGTCAGCCTGCAGGGCCCGGCCAGGGATTTCAGCGTGGAGGAAATCTCGCGCGCCTACTTCGGAACGTGAACGCCATGGAATTGCTGCAAACGGTCGTGAACGGCGTCTTCCTGGGTACGCTCTATGGTCTGTTCGGGCTCGGGCTGGCCTTCGGGTTTGGCATCATGCGCATCGTCAACGTGGCGCAGGGCGAATTCATCGTTCTGTCCGCCTATGTCGGCCTGCTGCTTGCGCCCTTCGTCCCGATCCACCCCATGCTTCTGATCGTGCCGGTGGCGATCATCGCGTTCGGCTACGGCTATGTGCTCCAGGGCTCGGTGCTCAACCGGGTGGTGGGCAAGGATCCGATGCCGCCGTTGCTGATCACGTTCGGCCTTTCCATCGTCCTGCGCAACCTGATGGTCGAGCTGTGGAGCGCCGACTACCGCTCCATCAACATCGGCAGTCTCAAGTTCAAGGGTTTCAGTCTGCTGGGGCTGCGCATCGGCGTGCTGCCGCTGGTGATCATGGGCGTCGTACTGGTGCTGTTCGTCGCCCTGCACCTGCTGATGACCCGGACGCAATTCGGCCGCCTTGCCCGCGCCACAGCCGACGACTACGAGACCGTCCAGTGCTTCGGCGTCAACTACCGCAAGGTCTATTGCGTCGCCATGGGAATCTCGGCGGCGTTGGCGGCGGCGGCAGGCGTGCTGATTGCCATGCGCAGCACCTTCAACCCGTTCTCCGGCGCCGACCGGCTGCTCGTGTCATTCGAGGTCGTCATCATCGGCGGTCTCGGATCCCTGTGGGGCATGGTATTGGGCGGCATCATCCTCGGCGTGACCCAGTTGGTGTCGTTGCAGTACGACCCCAACGCCGGCCTGATGTATGCGCACCTTGTCTTTTTCATAATCCTGATGGTGCTGCCATCGGGGCTTTCCAGCTGGCGGCGGGCGTGACCATGCGCGGGCGATCGATTTGCGTGGATCCGCGCGCCACCCTGGCCTCCATGCTGCTGGTGACGGTGGCCCTGGCGGCGGCCCCGTGGTGGCTCAGCCCCGGGATGCTGCGCCAGATTGCCGAATTTTTTTTCGTTTTCGCCATGGCGCAGAGCTGGAACCTGCTGGCAGGGTTCGTCGGCCTGATGTCGATCGGCCACCAGGGCTTCGTCGGCCTCGGTGCCTATTCGCTGTTCATCATCTCGAACAAGCTGGGAATCTCGCCGCACATAGCCTTGTGCCTGGCGTTCGTTTTCTGCGCGCTGGCGGCGGCGGGAATCGCGCCGTTCCTGTTTCGCCTTCGCGACGCCTATTTCTCCATCGGCATCTGGGTGCTGGCCGAGATTGTCCGCACTGCCGTGGCGAAGTCGCATTGGCTGGGCAGCAGCACCGGCCTGGTTCTGGACGCGACGCGAACGATGGATCGCGACTGGCTGTCCATCACGATCTACTGGTGGGGGGTGGCCCTGGCGATGGGGTCGATCGCGCTTCTCTTCCTGCTGGTGCGCTCGCGTCTCGGGCTGGCGCTGATGGCGGTGCGCGACAACGACCTCACCGCGGCCAGCGTCGGCATCGATGTCGGCCGCGCCCGCTTCATCGCCTTCGTGCTATCGGCGGCCACCTGCGGCGTCGCCGGCGCCGCCTACAACATGTGGGCCTACCACATCGATCCCAACGGCGCCTTCGATGTCAACTGGGTCGTGATCATGTTGTTCATCACCATCATCGGCGGCATCGGCACAATCGAGGGACCGATCATCGGCACCGCAATCTACTTCGGGCTGCGCGAGCTGCTTGGCGACGTGGGCAACTGGTATCTCATCCTGATGGGAGCGGTCGCAGTGGTCGTGATGCTCGTTTGGAAGAAGGGAATCTGGGGCACGTTGAGCAGCCGCTTCCGGTTCGAGGTGTTCAGCGTCCGCCGCGTTCCGCCGTAACCGTCGCGGCATCCGTCGTCGATTTTTCTCAACTTCAGGAGCATACAGCGATGAAAATCGAGCGTCTGTTCGATGTCAGGGGACTCGCCACTGTGGTCACCGGCGGAGCCAGCGGCATCGGCCTGGCTCTGGCAGAGGCGATGGCGGAAAATGGTGCCCGCGTCACCATCATGGACATCAATGCGGCAGCGATCGAGGCGGAAGTGAGCCGTCTGCGGACCATGGGCGGCGACGTGCGCGGCGAGTTGGTCGACATCACCGACCGGCCGGCGACCAAACGCGCGTTCGACACTGCGGCTGCCCATTACGGCCGTCTTGATGTCGTGTTCGCCAACGCGGGCATAGACAGCGGCCCGGGCTTCCTCAACATGCAGTGGGAACGGGCGTCGGAGGGGGCGGTCGAAAACCTGTCGGACGAGATATGGGACAAGGTGATCGCCACCAACCTGACCTCGGTGTTCACCACCATCCGGGCGGCGGTGCCGCATATGAAGCCACATCGCAGCGGCCGCATCATCGTCACCACCTCGGTGGCGGCGCTGCGTGGCGAACCGATCGTCGGCACGCCCTATATGCCGGCCAAGGCCGGCGCCGCCCATCTGGTGCATCAGGTGGCGCAGGAACTTGCCAAATATAACATCCAGGTCAACGCCATCGCGCCCGGCGCCTTCATCACCAACATCGGCGGCGGCCACATGAAGAAGCCGGAGGTGCTGAGCATGTTTTCGCGCCATTGTCCGACCGGGCGTGCCGCCACCACGGATGAAATTCAGGGCGTGGCGCTGTTCCTGGCCTCGCCGGCATCGCGCTACGTCACCGGCGTCCAGATCGCCGTTGACGGCGGCATGCTGTTGGGCCCGGCTGACTGATCGGATGGCGTGATGGCGGCGCGCCAGGGTTGGCAACAAACCGGCAAGGGATGATTGCGGGCGACGCCGGTACCGTCGGCGCCGCCACGTCCGCCTTCCTCGGGTTCCGTGGGGTATGACCGGCCGTTGTTGGCGACGCGCGCTACCCGGCAGGAAGGGATCCTGGCCACAATGACCGCTGCGAACTCGGCAACAGGGATCACCGCGGCGATCGTCGCTGAACTGGCGGCACGCCGCTACGAACTGTTGAGCGAGGACAGCCGGGAGATTTCCCGCCAGTGCCTGCTGGACTGGCTGGGCGTCACGATCGCAGCCGTCAGGGAACCCGTGGTCGGCATCCTGCGCGCCGACGCGCTCGAACAGGGCGGAGCGCCGCAGGCGGCTCTGCTCGGCGGCGGCAAAGGCTCCATCTACGCCGCAGCGCTGATCAATGGCGCGGCCGGCCATGCCCTCGACTACGACGACGTCGCCTTCGCGATGTCGGCCCACGCCAGCGCCGTCATCCTGCCGGCGCTGCTGGCCCTGGCGCAGCATCGCGGCAGCGACGGCAGGGCCGTGCTGACGGCGTTCGTCGCCGGCTACGAAGCGGCGTCGCGTATCGGCGTGCTGGTGGCCCCGGACCATTACGAACGCGGCTTCCACGGCACCGCCACCATCGGCACGTTCGCCGCCGCCGCCGCATGCTGCCATTTGCTCGGCCTGGACGAGGAACACTGCGCCCATGCCGTCGGCATCGCCGCGACCGAGGCAGCGGGCATCCGCGCCATGTTCGGCACCATGTGCAAGCCGCTGCACGCAGGCAGGGCGGCCGAGAACGGTTTGCGCGCGGCGCTGCTGGCGGCGCGCGGGTTCGAAAGCCGCGTCGATGTGCTGGAGCGACCGCTCGGCTTCGCCCGCACCCATTCCGCCGACTTCGCCCCGGCGGCGGCGCTGGCTGCACCTGCGGAAGGCTACTTCCTGTATCGCAACCTCTTCAAATTCCACGCCGCCTGCTACATGACCCACGCAACGATCGAAAGCGTGCTCAAGCTCAGGTCCCGAGGTCCTTTCGAGAGGGAGAATTTGCAGCGCCTCGTCGTCACCATCGATCCCCGGCTCCAGGGGGTGTGCACCATCGCGGCCCCCTGCAGCGGCCTGGAAACCAAGTTCAGCGTTCGCCACTGCGCGGCCCTGGCGCTGGCGGGATACGATACCGCCCGCCTCGACAGCTTCACCGACGACATGGCGCTCGACGCGGGCGTGGCGGCATGGCGCGACAAGGTCGAAGTCGTCTTCGCCGAGGGCCAGCCCCAGACATTCGCTCGGGTGGCGGCCATGCTGGTCGACGGCCGGCGCCTGGAAGCCGACCATGACTCGGACATTCCCGACAGCGACCTGCTACGTCAGCGTCGGCGCCTGACGAGCAAATTCCTGGGGCTGGCCGCACCCCGCATCGGCGAACGGCGCGCCACAATCGCGACCGACCTGATCGGGCATCTCGATGCCCAGCCGTCGCTGGCGCCGCTGTTGGAGACAGGCTTCGGCTCGCATGCGGCGGAAGCATGACCGCGCCGTATGCGTCGGTCTTACGGTGCGGTCGGATGATTCCCGTCGTGATTGGCTGCATCCTCACCGGGGCGACATGGCGACCGGCCCCTACGCGCCGGAGAACCGCCAGTTGCGCCGTTCGCGCGTGGCCCAGCCGGCGGTCGGATCGCAGAAATGGCTGCCCACGATCAGCGCCTTGCGGTCCTCATAGCGCTCCAGAAAGTCCTTGCGCGTCTGGCGTGCCACTTCGTTGTCGAAGCAGAAGGCGGTGCGCAGATCGGGCTCGGCAAACTGGAACGGATTGTGGAAAATGTCGCCGGTGATGACGGCGTCCTGGCCGCGCGACGAGATGTGGATGCTGACGTGGCCCGGCGTGTGGCCGGGCGTCGGTTCCAGCCACACCTCGTCATTGACGCGGTGGTCGGATTCGACGAATTCGGCCAGCCCGGCATCGATCACCGGCTGGATCGAATCGGCGACCTGGACGACGTGGCCGGACGGACCGGCTGCGACCTGTGCCTGGGTGTACTCCCACTCCTTGCGGCCGAACAGGTAGCGTGCATTGGGGAACGTCGGCACCCACCTGCCGTCCATCAGCCGCGTGTTCCAGCCGACATGATCGAAATGCAGATGGGTGCACAGCACCGTATCGATGCTTTCGGGCGGGTAGCCGGCGGCGGTCAGGTCTTCGAGGAACGAGGTCTGCAGGTTGCTGCATACCGGGATCTCGCGCTCCTTGCCGTTGCCGATGCAGGTGTCGACCATGATCCGCCGCCCGCGCGAGGCGACGACGAAGGCCTGGAACCAAAGAAAAAGCTGGCCGTCGGGAGTGGCGAAGTCGGGTACCAGCCAGGGATGCTGCCTGACCAGCTCGCGATCCGCGTCCGGATAGGCGAACGACGGCTCGAACTGATCCATCATCTCGTAGATGCGGGTGATCTTGACGTCACCGACCTGCCAATGGCGGGTGCGCTGCCGACCCATGTGTTCCTCCGTTCCATGTTCCTGGATCGTGCGATCCGATCGCGCTGGCC
>JAJZVE010000246.1 GCA_021845835.1 Pseudomonadota bacterium
TCCTCCGGCGGCAGGTCGTACAGGTCCTTGTCCATCGGGTCGCCGGGATGGATCTTGTTCTTGATGCCGTCCAGGCCCGCCATCAGCATGGCGCTGAACGCCAGATACGGGTTCGCCGCCGCATCCGGGAACCGCACCTCGACGCGCTTGGCCTTCGGATTGGTGGCATACGGGATGCGGCAGGACGCCGAGCGGTTGCGCGCCGAATAGGCCAGCAGCACCGGCGCCTCGAAGCCCGGGATCAGCCGCTTGTAGCTGTTGGTGGCCGGGTTGGTGAAGGCGTTCAGCGCCTTGGCGTGCTTGATGATGCCGCCGATGTAGTAGAGCGCCATCTCCGACAGGTCGGCGTAGCCGTTGCCGGCGAACAGCGGCTTGCCGTTCTTCCAGATCGACTGGTGGCAGTGCATGCCGGAGCCGTTGTCGCCATAGACCGGCTTGGGCATGAACGTCGCCGTCTTGCCGTAGCTGTGGGCGACGTTGTGGATGCAGTATTTGTAGATCTGCAGGTGGTCGGCCATGCGCACCATCGGGCCGAACTTCATGCCCAGCTCGTGCTGCGACTGCGCGACCTCGTGGTGGTGCTTCTCCACCACCACGCCCATTTCGGCCATGGTCGAGAGCATCTCGGCGCGCAGGTCGCTCTCGCTATCGACCGGCGGCACCGGGAAGTAGCCGCCCTTGATCCCCGGGCGGTGGCCCATGTTGCCCTCGGCGTAGTCCTTCAGCGACGCCTGCGGGCCTTCCATGCTGTCGAGCTGGTAGATGCCGTAGTTGCCGCCGGTGCCGAACTTCACGCTGTCGAACACGAAGAACTCGGCTTCCGGGCCGAAGAACACGGTATCGCCGACGCCGGAGGCCTTCACGTAGGCTTCCGCCTTCTTCGCGGTCGAGCGCGGGTCGCGGTTGTACGGCTGGCCGGTCGAGGGTTCGACGATGTCGCAGATCAGCACCAGGCTCGGCTTGGCCGCGAACGGGTCCATGGTCGCCGTATCGGGGTCCGGCATCAGGATCATGTCGCTCTCGTTGATCGCCTTCCAGCCGGCGATCGAGGAGCCGTCGAACATGATGCCGTCGCGGAACACGTCCTCGTCAATGGTGGAGACGTGCTGCGCGGTGTGCTGCCACTTGCCGCGCGGGTCGGTGAACCGCAGGTCCACGTATTCCACGGAGTGCTCCTTGAGCATCTCCAGCACTTTCTCCACGCCGTTGTCGCCGCCGCCAGCGGGTCGCTTCGCCATTACTCCAGTTCCCTCATGCCAGACGCGCCGCGCCGGACGGCGCGACGCAAACCCTGAAGCCGCCCCACGCGGCCCCCCCAGCCGGCCGCCGAGCGCGCGCCGGGCGCACCCGCCTAGCGCAATCCCCGCACGGCCGGAAGATGCCCCGCCCGCGTCGCCGCGGGCCGGGCGAAACCCGTCAGATCGCGTCTTCCCCCCGCTCGCCGGTGCGGATGCGCACCACTTCCTCGATCGCGCTGACGAAGATCTTGCCGTCGCCGATGCGACCCGTACGGGCGGCGGCCACGATCGCCTCGATCGCGCGCTCCACCACGTCGTCCTCGCACACCACTTCGATCTTCACCTTGGGCAGGAAGTCCACGACGTATTCGGCACCGCGGTAGAGCTCGGTATGGCCCTTCTGCCGGCCGAATCCCTTCGCCTCCGTCACCGTGATGCCTTGCAGGCCGACCTCGTGCAGCGCCTCCTTTACTTCGTCCAGCTTGAACGGCTTGATGACTGCCTCGATCTTCTTCATGCCAAGCCCTCACCCTCCTGCCGCCGGCTCCGCATCGTCCCGAGGTTGGGGGGGAGGCGGCGTCGAAGGGTTGCATGTCGCGTGCCACTCGGCAATGCGTGGCCCGCCGGTGCGGGTGCCCGCGACGGCGGCAGTTTGCCGCGCCGCCTTCCTGGGCGGGCATTGCCTCATTTCGCGGCAGGCGCACGGTGCGGCAGGCGGCCCTGCCGCCCAGGTTCGGCCATCCCGCCGGGCCGGCCGAGACTTGCCTGGCCGTCATCTTCGCGCTTGCCGCCGGGCCACCGGCAGGTGATTCTTGCCGGGGAACGGTTTGGGGATGGGCATGTCCTGGCCGAGGCAGCGGTTGGCCGGCGGCCTGTGCGCGGGGGCGTGGCTCGGCGCGTTCGCGGTCGTCGCGGCGCCGCCCGCCGCGGCAGCGGTGCTGACCGTCGGCAGCGGCGGCAACGCCGTGCTGAACGGCAGCGACAAGGGCATCCTGGTCATCAATGCCAGCACGACGATCGAGATCCTGGTGCTCGAAAACGCGGTCGCCGACACCGGCAGCAACAATGGCGCCGGCATCCGCTACCAGGCCGGCGATCTGACTGTCCGCAACAGTGCGTTCCTGGACAACCAGGACGGCATCCTGGCCACGCCGGACACCTACGGCACCGGCAACATCGTCGTCAGCAGCTCGACGTTCTCCGGCGCCGGGGCCGGTGGCCAGCGCCGTGCCGGTGCTGCTGCGGGCGCGGCGGCGGTTGCGCATTGACGCGCGCGGGGGCCGGGCTTACATGCGCGCACTCGCGGACCGGTGGCGGGCGTAGCTCAGCTGGTTAGAGCGCCAGGTTGTGGTCCTGGATGCCGTGGGTTCGAATCCCATCGCTCGCCCCACCACCCCCCGGCGCCCCGGTCAGCCGGACCGTCATTTCACCGCGGAGAACGCCGTCGGCGCCAGGAACTGGCTGCTGGCGTTGGCGATGATCGCGCCGTCCTTCTCGCTTTCCGCCCGTGCCGCCCGCCATTCCGGGTCGGCCTGGAACCTGTCCCACCTGGTCTCGCGTTCGGCCATGCTTTCCCACGCCAGCAGGTAGATCAGTTCCTGGTTGCTCTCGCCGATCAGCGTGGTCCAGAAGCCGGCCTGGCGGATGCCGTGCTTCTCCCACAATCTCAGCGTGTGGTTCTCGAACCGCGCCAGCAGCGCCGGCAGCCGGCCCGGCACGCAGCGATAGACGCGCATTTCGTAAATCATCTGACGATAGTCCTCCCCTGGCGGCCGCAGCCGCATAGCGCGTCGCAGGCAGGGCGCCAACCGCCCGTTACGGCGTCGCCCCCGCGTCGCCTGCGTGCAGCACCGTCGCGACTCTCGCGGGCGGCGGGCCGAGCAGGGCGGCGGCGTAGGCGGCGGGATCGTGGAGCAGCCGGCGCGCCGCGGACATGTCGAGCGCGCTGCCCTCCGCCGCCGGACAGGCGTTGCGGATTTCCAGCACCTCGTTCGGCGTCAGCGGCGGGCGGGCGGCGCGGTGCCGCGCCAGCGCCAGCGCCAGCGGCTGCACGCCCTGGTCGAGCCGGGCCAGTTGCTGCGCCAGCGGCGGGGCGCCCTCGCTGGTGCAGACCTGCGGCAGCACGCCCAGGCCCTGCAACGGCCAGCCGAGCGGCGCGAACACGCGGCTCCAGCTCACGAACAGCTCGCCGCCGTCCGGCAGCGGCGCGATGGTCTGCACCAGTCCCTTGCCCAGCGTGCTGCTGCCCACCACGACCGCGCGATGCTGGTCGGCCAGCGCCGCGGCGAGAATCTCCGCCGAACTGGCCGAGCCGGCGTCGACCAGCACCACCACCGGCAGGCCGGCGGCGAGGTCGACGCCGTGAGCGATGAAATCGTGCGCCGCATCCGGGTCGCGCCCGGCGGTCACGGCCACCACGCCATCGCCGATCAGCGTCTCCGCCGCCACCACCGCCTGGCGCAGCAGCCCGCCGCGGTTGCCGCGCAGGTCGATCACCACCCCGTGCGGCCGGCGCGGCGCGGTCAGCGCCTCGGCCAGCGCCTCCGCAAGCTGCGAGCCGGTGTCGAGGGCGAAGCCGCTGACCTGCAGCACCAGCACATCCGCGTGCCACGCCGCCGCGACCGTGTGCGGCGGCAGCAGCCGGCGCTCCACCACGACGCTGCGCTCCGGCTCGCGCCAGCCGCGCAGCGTCAGCAGCACCTGCGTTCCCTCCGGCCCGGCGAGCAGCGCCGTCACCGCGTCCAGACGCAGCCCGTCCAGCTTCTGCCCGTCCACCGCCAGCAGCCGGTCGCCGTCGCGCACGCCCGCCGCCGCCGCCGGACCGTCCGGCACCACGTCGCGCAGGGTGAAGCCGCCCCGGCGGGCGACCGCTTGCGCGCCGATCCAGGCGACGCCGGCGCGGTGCTCCCGGTCGGCGTCCGCCTCGTCCGGCGGGACGTAGCGCGAATAGGGGTCGAGATGGCCGCACAGCTCGTCGAACAGCGCCCGCATCACGCCCTGCGTGCCGCCCTGCCGCACCGCGTCCGAGGCGTCCCAGCCGGCCTGTGCCAGCGCCGCCATCGCGGCGCCCCAGCCGGCGGCATCGTCGGCCGCCGGCACCAGCCGCGCCGCCAGCACGCGGCCGGACAAAGTCAGGCGCAGCCGGCCGTCCTGGACATCCGGCGCCAGCCGTCCATCGAGCGCCGTCAGCCCGCCGAGCGCCCACACCGCGAGCGTCGGGATCGGCAGCTTCTCCAGCGTGCGCGGTTCCATGAAGGTGAAGGCGGACTCGAACACGCTGGCGACCAGCCGGGCGTTGAGGTTGCGGCCGAGCGACGCCGGCTCGGCGCGGGCCGCGAACGGCGCCAGCGCCAGCAGCAGCAGGACGAGCGCGCGCATCACCGTCGCCGCGTGCGTGTCCCGGCGCGTGCCGGCCGGCCGGCGGCGGGGGCGCCCTGCATGATGTGGAACACGAGGCCGCCGGTGACGGGACTGGCTTCCGCCAGCCGCACCTCGACTTCCTGTGCCAGGCGGAAGCAGAGGCGCGTGCGGCGTCCGGTCAGCGTGGCGGTGGCTTCGTCGTGCATCCAGTAATCGTCCGGCAGGGACGAGAGCGGCACGAGTCCGCTCGCTCCGTTGGCGGTAATTGTGACGAAAAGCCCGAACCGGGTCACGCCCGAAATGCGCGCCGGGAACAGCGTGCCGACCTTGTCTGCCATGAACGCCGCGAGGTAGCGGTCGATCGCGTCGCGCTCGGCGAGTGCTGCGCGCCGCTCGGTCTCGGTGATGTGCTCGGCGGTGTCGGGGAAGCGCGCCGTCTCGGCATCCAGCAGCCCACCGACGCCGAGCCGCAGGCCCGCGATCAGCGCGCGATGCACCAGCAGATCGGCGTAGCGCCGGATCGGGCTGGTGAAATGGGCGTAGCGCGGCAGCGCGAGGCCGAAATGGCCGATGTTGTCGGGGCTGTAGGCGGCCTGGCTCTGGCTGCGCAGCATCACCTCGTTGACCAGCGGCGCCTCGGCGGTGTCGCGCACGCGCGCCAGCACGCGGTCCAGGTCGCGCGGCTGCAGGTGCTCGCCCGGCGGCAGGCTGATGCCGAAGCCGTGCAGGAATTCGCGCAGGTTCGCAAGCTTGTCCGGCGAGGGCGGGGCGTGGACGCGGTACATGCACGGCCGGCGCAGCCGCTCCAGTTCCTCGGCGGCGCAGACATTGGCCAGCACCATGAACTCCTCGATCAGCCGGTGGCTGTCCAGGCGCGGGCGCGGCACCACGGCGGCGACGCGACCCTCGGCGTCCAGCACCACGCGCCGTTCCGGCAGGTCGAGGTCCAGTGTGCCGCGCGCCTGCCGCGCCGCCAGCAGGGCGCGGAACGCGGCGTAGAGCGGCGCGATCGGCAGCGCGGTCGCGGTGCCGGCGTCGTGCGTTGCCTGCACCTGTTCGTAGGTCAGGCGCGCCGCGCTGCGCATCAGGCCGCGGCCGAAGCGGTGCGCGCGTTTGCGCCCGTCCGCGCCGACCTGCATCTCGACGAACAGGCAGCCGCGATCCTCCCCCGGCTTCAGGCTGCACCAGCCGTTCGACAGCGCCTCCGGCAGCATCGGCACGACGCGGTCGGGGAAGTAGCAGGAATTGCCGCGCGTCCAGGCTTCCTGGTCGAGCGCCGATTCGGGCCGCACGTAGTGCGCCACGTCGGCGATCGCGACCAGCAGGCGGAACCCGTCGCCGTCCGCTTCGGCGTACACGGCGTCGTCGAAGTCGCGCGCATCCTCGCCGTCGATGGTGACCAGCGGCACGGCGCGCAGGTCGGCCCGTCCGCGCACGGTGACGCCGCGCGCGCGCGTCGCCTCCGCCAGCGCGCGTTCGGGGAACTCGGTCGGGATGCCGTGGGTGTGGATGACGATCAGGCTGACCGAGCGCGCGTCGCCCATCCGGCCCAGCCGCTCCACGATGCGCGCCGGCTTGAGGCCGAGGCCGTGACCGGGCAGCGGTTCGGCGAGCACGATCTCGCCGGCCTCGGCGCCCGCGTGCTCGCCGTGCGGCACCGTCCATTCCGCTTTGGCGCGCCGGTCGGTCGGCACGATCCGCCCGCCGCCGGCCGGATGCTGCGGACGATAGACACCGAGGATGCGGCCGGGCGTGTCGGTCAGGCGCTTGAGCGTGCGGCCCTCGTAGCGGCCCGGCCCGATCGGGCGCAGCCGCGCCAGCACCCGTTCCCCCGGCGCCAGCGCCGGCCGGCCGTGCCCCTCCGGCAGCATCAGCACGAGCGGCGGCGGACCCGCGCCTTCCCAGCCGACCGGGCGGGCGAGTGCGTCGCCGTCGGGGTCGGTGCCGGTGATCTGCACGATCATCGATTCCGGCAGCCGGCCGGGGGCGCGGAAGCGGCGATGGCCGGCGGGGGCAGCGTCGCCCTCGGCCGCCATGTCCTTCAGCAGGTCGCGCAGCGCCGCGCGCTGCTCCGGGCCGAGACTGAAGGCGCGCGCGATCTCGCGCTTGCCGACGCGGCCGGGCTGTTCGCGGATGAAGCGGCGGATCGCCTCGCGGCTGGGCAGCGCCGCCGACGGATCGTCGCCGCGGCGCTTGCGGGCCATCTCAGCCGGCGGCCTTGCGTCGCGGCGCGGCGGGCCTGGCTTTCGCCTTGGGCTTGGCCTTGGCCTTCGGCTTTGCCGCCG
>JAJZVE010000247.1 GCA_021845835.1 Pseudomonadota bacterium
GCCAGTAGGGGTAGAGCAGGGGCGGCGCGCTCACCGCGTCCAGGCGGGCGCGCTCCTCCGCGGTCAGCACGAGGTCAGCGGCCTTGAGGTTGTCCTCCAACTGCGCCTCGGTGCGTGCGCCGATGATGAGGGCGGCGACCGCCGGGCGGCCCAGCAGCCACGCCAGCGCCACCTGGGCGGCGGAGACGCCGCGGGCCTCGGCGATCGCCACCAGCGCCTCGACGGTGTCATAGAGCTGTTCCTGGTCGCGTACCGGCGGCTCGCCCCAGTCGGTGAGCTGGCGCGACTCGCCGCTCGGCTTGCGGTCGCGGCGGTATTTGCCGGACAGCAGGCCGCCGGCGAGCGGGCTCCAGACCAGGATGCCGAGGCCCTGGTCGAGCGCGATCGGCACCAGTTCGTACTCCGCCTCGCGGCCCTGCAGCGAGTAGTAGATCTGCTGGCTGGCGAAGCGCACCAGCCGGTCGCGGTCGCTGACGGCGAGCGCCTTCATCAGGTGCCAGCCGGAGTAGTTGGATGCGCCGACATAGCGCACCTTGCCGGCGCGCTGCAGGTCGTCCAGCGCCCGCAGCGTCTCCTCCAGCGGCGTCTGCCCGTCCCACTGGTGGACCTGGTAGAGCTCGATCCGGTCGGTCCGGAGCCGCCGCAGACTGGCCTCGCAGGCCTCGATCAGGTGCTGGCGCGACAGCCCCGCGTCGTTCGGCCGGTCGCCCATGCGGAAGCGCACCTTGGTCGCGATCAGCACCCGCTCTCGCCGTCCCTGCAGTGCCTCGCCGACGATCTCCTCCGCAAGGCCCTGCGAATAGATGTCGGCGGTGTCGATCAGCGTCACGCCGGCGTCCAGCGCGCGGTCGATCAGGCGCCGCGCGCCGGCGAGGTCGGTGTTGCCGGTCTTGCCGAAGTTGCCGCGTCCGCCGAACGTCATGGTGCCGAGCGCAAGCGCCGAGACGCGCAGGCCGGAGCGTCCAAGTTGGCGGTATTCCATCGGTTTTCCTCCTGCGGCCCGTTCGGTTATGCGGGTGCCGCAGGACGCCGGCAAGCCGTGCCGGCTCACAGCAGCGGGAAGCGGCGGCCGATGCAACCCGACGGCGGCCAGGGTCTTGCATGGATGCACCATCATGGCGCGCAAAAGACAGACACATGCGAGCGCTCGCCGTTGCCGTGGTCATGCCGGCCGCGAGCCTTGCGCTGCCCGCCTGGGCCCGGTCCGCTTCCGCCACGCCCGTGCAGCAGATGACGCAGTCGAAAGGCGTGACGCACAGTCACATGAACCGGGCCAGCGCGGAGCGGTATCTGCGCCGCGACCTGACGAAGGCCGGGTTTGCCGACGTCCATGTGATGCCGGAATCGTTCCTGCTGCGCGTCAAGCGCGTCGAAGGCATGCCGGGGATAATGGTCATCGATCCCGATTCGCTCGCCGAGGTGGGCGCGGTGGGAGGGGACCAGCGCCACGGCACCACGCAGGGCAATGCCGCCGCGGGTTCCGTCGGAACGGTGGGCAGCAATGCCGGCGGCAAGTCAAATACCCAGTAGTCCCGGCCGCGCACCGGCGGGATGGAGTGCCGCCGTCGGCGCCGCCGCGGTCGCCGGAATTTGCTGGACTATGCCTCGCTTTGCTGCAACTCTTGGTCGAGCGGCACTTGAACTTTGCGCGCGCGCGCCGACGTGAAGGGCGCAACGAGACGGCTTGCGCAAACCCTGTGGCTCGGGGGCGTTACAGGGTTGCACCGTCGTCACATGGCGTTGAAATTTTCCTGAAGCTTGCGCGAATTAACAACACGCCATCAGGGAATTTCTGCACTTTTAAAGTAGCCCCCGGTTGCTCATTGATCCATGATTGGTCGCAGCCGCCCGATACCGGCCCAATGGGCGCGGGGGATGGCCCGCCTGGAATGGGGCGCTGCGGTCGCACCCGACGTCCGTGCCACCATGCAGGACCGAGGGAAGGTGCGTGTTGACTGACAGGAGCGCTGTGATGCCTCTCGACTCGGTACGTGATCTGTTTGCCAGGATCTACGAAGGCCGCCGCGACGCGGAAATCAGCCTGGACGACTACCTGCGGCTGTGCCGCGACGAGCCGGACACGTACGCATCCGCCGCCGAGCGCCTGCTGCACGCGATCGGCGAGCCGGAGATCGTCGATACGGCAAAGGATCAGCGGCTCGGCCGCATCTTCGGCAACCGCACGATCGCGCGCTATCCGGCGTTCAGCGAGTTCTACGGCATGGAGGAGACGATCGAGCGCATCGTCGGCTTCCTGCGTCACGCCAGCCAGGGCCTGGAGGAGCGGCGGCAGATCCTCTACCTGCTCGGCCCGGTCGGCGGCGGCAAGTCCTCGCTCGCCGAGCGCGTCAAGGCGCTGATGGAACGCGAGGCGATCTACGTGCTGAAGGCCGGGCGCGACGTGAGTCCGGTGTTCGAAAGCCCGCTCGGCCTGTTCGCGAGCGAGGAAATGATGGCGGCGCTGCAGGCCGAATACGGCATCCCGCCGCGCGCCGTCCGCGGGCCGATGAGTCCGTGGGCGGCGAAGCGGCTGAGCGAGTTCGACGGCGATATCGGCCGCTTCACGGTGGCGCGCCTGATGCCTTCGCGCATCAAGCAGGTCGCGGTCGCCAAGACGGAGCCGGGCGACGAGAACAACCAGGACATTTCCTCCCTCGTCGGCAAGGTCGATATCCGCAAGCTGGAGATGTTCTCGCAGAGCGATCCGGATGCCTACAGCTTCTCCGGCGGCCTGAACCGCACCACGCAGGGCGTGCTCGAATTCATCGAGATGTTCAAGGCGCCGATCAAGATGCTGCACCCGCTGCTGACGGCGACGCAGGAGGGCAACTACGTCGGCACCGAGAACATCGGCGCCATGCCGTACCACGGCGTGATCCTGGCGCATTCCAACGAGTCGGAGTGGGTGGCGTTCAAAAACAACAAGACCAACGAGGCCTTCATCGACCGCATTTTCGTGGTCAAGGTGCCGTATTGCCTGCGCGTTTCCGAGGAGGAGCGCATCTACCGCAAGATGCTGGAGAATTCCGAGCTGGCGACGGCGCCATGCGCGCCCGGCACGATCGAAATGCTGGCCCGCTTCTCCGTGCTGTCGCGGCTGAAGGACCATCCGAACTCCAATTTGTTTTCCAAGATGCGCGTCTATGACGGAGAGAACATCAAGGAGCAGGACCCGCAGGCGCGCTCGGCGCAGGAGTACCACGATGCGGCCGGCATCGACGAGGGCATGGCCGGCATCTCGACGCGTTTCGCGTTCAAGGTGCTGAGCCAGACCTTCAACCACGACGCCTCGGAAGTCGCGGCCGACCCGGTGCATCTGATGTGGGTGCTGGAGAAGTCGGTGCGCAACGAGCAGTTCCCGGATGAGACGGAGCGGCGGCTGCTCAACACGCTGAAGACCATGCTGGCGCCGCGCTACGCCGAGTTCATCGGCAAGGAGATCCAGAAAGCCTATCTGGAGTCGTACAGCGACTACGGCCAGAACGTGTTCGAGCGCTACATCCAGATCGCCGATCGCTGGATCGAGGACCAGGACTTCAAGGACCCCGACACCGGCATCCTGATGAGCCGCGAGGAGCTGAACGCCGAGCTGACCAAGATCGAGAAGCCGGCCGGCATCAGTAATCCCAAGGACTTCCGCAACGACGTGGTCAAGCACTGCCTGCGCGTGCAGGCCGCGAACGGCGGGCGGATGCCGCGCTGGACCGACTACGCGAAGATTCGCGAGGTGATCGAGAAACGGATGTTCAGCCAGGTCGAGGATCTGCTGCCGGTGATCAGCTTCGCGGCCAAGAAGGACGCCGAGATGGAGCGCAAGCACTCGGATTTCATGGCGCGGATGAAGGAGCGCGGCTACACCGAACGGCAGGTGCGCCGCGCGGTGGAGTGGTACATGCGGGTGCAGAAGGCAGGCTGAGTGGGCAACTTCATGGTCATCGTCGATCGCCGCGCCAATCCGCAGGGCAAGAGCCTGGCCAACCGCCAGCGCTTCCTGGAGCGGGTGCGCGGCGATGTGAAGCGCGCGGTGGCGGACACGATCGCGCGCCGCCGCGTCGCCGACGTGGACGCGGAGGATGAGGTGCGCGTCCGCGTCGATGGCACCGAGGAGCCAAGCTTCGCCACCACGTCGGAGGGCGACCACGACTACGTGCTGCCCGGCCCAGGCACGCTCAACCGCGGCGATCGCATCCGCAAGCCGCAGGGCGGCGGCGGTCGCGGCAGCGGGCGCAAGGCCGGACGCGGCAGCGGCGAGGATGCGTTCGAGTTCACGCTGACGCGCGAGGAGTTCCTCAACTATTTCCTCGACGAACTGGAGCTGCCCCGGCTGGCGCGCACCAGCGTGATGCAGGACCGCATGTCCAAGCCGCAGCGCGCCGGCATCTCGATCTACGGCTACCCGAGCGCGCTCGACGTGCGGCGCACCATGCGCAACAGCCTGGCGCGACGGATCGCGCTGCGGCGTCCCGACAAGACCGTGCTGGACATGCTGGAGAGCCGCGTCACGGCCGCGCGCGACGCCGGCGACGAGGTGGCGCTGGCGCAGGCGGAGGCCGATCTGGCGAACGCGCGCCGGCGCATGTCACGCATCCCCTATGTCGATCCGATCGACGTGCGCTATGCCCGGCACGAGCGCCGACCGCAGCCGGCGACCGAAGCGGTGATGTTCTGCCTGATGGACGTCTCCGGCTCGATGACCGAGCACATGAAGGATCTGGCGAAGCGGTTCTTCATGCTGCTGCATCTGTTCCTCGGCCGCCGCTACGACCGCGTGCATGTCGTGTTCATCCGCCACACCGAGCGCGCCGCGGAGGTGGACGAGGAGACGTTCTTCCGCTCGCGCGAGACCGGCGGCACGCTGGTGTCCTCGGCGCTGGACGTGATGCTGGAGGTGCAGTGCGCCCGCTTCCCGCGCGACCGTTTCAACCTCTATGTCGCGCAGGCGTCGGATGGCGACAACGACAGCGCCGACCGCCCGCGCGTGGTGCATCTGATGGAGGGCCATATCCTGCCGATGGTGCGCTATTTCGCCTATGTCGAGACCGGCAGCGACCGCGGCGCCTTCCCGCACCATGCCGGACGGCGCACCAGCGAGTTGTGGGACACCTACGAGATGCTGGCGGCCGATCACGAGCATCTGGCGATGCGGCGGCTGAACGATGGCGCGGCGGTGTGGAGCGTGCTGGCCGATCTGTTCGCCAGGTCGGGCCGCGTGCCCATAGGCGCCTGACGGAGACAAGCATGGGTTTGCTGTTCGACGGCGCCGAGTGGGATTTCCAGACGCTTGATGCCATCCACCGCGCCTGCGAGGACATCGCGGTCGGCGAGTTCGGGCTGCAGGTCTATCCGAACCAGATCGAGGTGATCACGTCCGAGCAGATGCTCGACGCCTATTCCTCGAACGGCCTGCCGCTGATGTACAGCCACTGGAGCTTCGGCAAGCGGTTCGCCCGCGACGAGGTGCTGTACCGGCAGGGCTACCAGGGCCTCGCCTACGAGATCGTCATCAACGCCTCGCCCTGCGTCTCCTACATCATGGAGGAGAACACGGCGACGCTGCAGGCACTGGTGATCGCCCATGCCTGCTTCGGCCACAATCACTTCTTCCGCAACAACTACCTGTTCAGGCAGTGGACCGACGCCGACGCCATCCTCGGCTATCTCGCCTTTGCCAAGGCCTATGTCGCGGAGTGCGAGGAACGCCAGGGCCGCGCCGCGGTGGAGCGGGTGCTGGATGCGGCGCACGCGCTGCGCCCGCAGGGCATCCACCGCTACCCGAAGCGCCGTTGGCGGCTGGCGGAGGAGACCGAGCGCGGGCGGGCGCGGCGCGAACATGCGGAGACGAGCTACGACCCGCTGATGCGTACCGTGCCGGGTTTTCGCATCGGTGCGGCACCGCCGGAGGCGCGGCAGCAGATCGAGACGGAGGCGCGCGCCCGGCTGCGCCTGCCGGAGGAGAACCTGCTGTATTTCTGCGAGAAGAACTCGCCGCGGCTGGCCGGCTGGGAGCGCGAGCTGATCCGCATCGTGCGGGTGCTGGCACAGTATTTCTACCCGCAGGCGCAGACCAAGGTAGCGAACGAGGGGTGCGCCACCTACTGCCACTACGAGATCATGAAGCGGCTGCACGAGACCGGGCAGATCAGCGACGGCGCGCTGCTGGAGTTCCTGCACTCGCACAGCTCGGTGATCCTGCAGCCGGACCTCTCGGACGAGCGGTTCTCCGGCTGGAACCCGTATGCGCTTGGCTTCGCGATCATGCGCGACGTGGCGCGCGTTGCGCGCGATCCCGACGATGAGGACCGCGAATGGTTTCCCGCCTTCGCCGGCAACGGCGACCCTTGGGGCGCGCTGCGCGACGTGTGGGCGAACTACCGCGACGAGGGCCTGATCCGGCAGTTCCTCGGGCCGAAGGTGATGCGTGCCTTCCGCATGGTGCATCTGGCCGACCGCGCCACCGACCCTGACTACCGCATCAACGACATCCACGACGAGGACGGCTATCGCCGCATCGCCTCGCTGCTGGCCGACCAGTACGAGCCGGCCAATCTCGCGCCCCTGATCGAGGTGGCGGATGTCGATATGTTCGGTAGCCGGACGCTGAAACTGGTGCATGACTCGCATCGCGGCGCGCGACTGGACGGGGAACTGGCGAAGAAGACGCTGCAGCACATGCAGGTGCTGTGGGGCTACCGCGTGTGCCTGCAGGAACGCGATGCGGAGACCGGCCGCGTGCTGACCGAGTACGCCTCCGCGTGACCGGAACGGGCGGCCGATCGCGGCCCCCGGCTATTTCGTAAACGGATGGTTCGCCAACACCTTGACGGCGCTGTCCTTGAACCGGAATTGCATCATGCAATACCAGCGGCCCTATCGGAT
>JAJZVE010000248.1 GCA_021845835.1 Pseudomonadota bacterium
GATGGATGCCCTCGAAGGTGAAGCCAAGCCGGTCCGCGGCGCGGCGCGACGGCGCGTTCAGGGCATTGCATTTCCACACCAGCCGCCGGTAGCCGAGATCGTCGGCGGCCAGCCGCAGCGGCAGGAACATCGCCTCGGTCGCGGCGCGCGTGCGCTGCATCACCGGCGCGAGCCAGATGTTGCCGAGCTCGATGGCCGCGTTCTTCGGTTCGATGCTCATCAGCGTCAGCCAGCCCGACACCACGCCGGTCGCCACCGGCCGCACTGCCCAGGCGACGGAGTCGTGCTGGGTGCAGAAGTCGCCGACGAACCGCTCCATTGTCTCCTGCGAGGCGAACGGGCCGTAGCCGAGATAGGTCCAGGACGCATCGCCCCGCGCGGTCCCGGTTTCCGCCGCGTGCCACAGCTCCGCCGCGTGCCGCGGGTGCAGCGGCTCCAGATGCGCATGGCTACCGCGCAGCGCGGTGCGCGGCGGCAGCGGGCGCGGCATGGCATCGACGACGGGACCGATGGGCAGTTCGCTTTCGCTCATGACACGATCTCCGGCATGCGCTCCGCCGGCGGTGTGTTGCGGCTGCGGCCGCAGCGCACGATGCCGTCGATCACCACCATGCCGATGCCCGGCAGGTCGCCCTGCTGCACGCTGTCCAGCACGTCCTTGCCGGCGGAATGCTGCGCGCGATCCATCAGCACGAAATCCGCCGCGCGCCCGACCTCGATGAGGCCGCAATCCAGCTTGCGCATCCGCGCGGTGTTGCCGGTGGCGCAGGCGAACACGATCTCCGCCGGCGCTTCGCCAAGTGCAGCGAGCAGCGCGATCATGCGCAGGATGCCGAGCGGCTGCACGCCCGATCCGGCCGGGCTGTCGGTGCCCAGGATGACGCGCTGCATCTGGCCGAGTTCGCGCGCATAACGGAATGCGCTCAGCGCCGCCAGCTCGTTGCCGTTGTGGACGATCTCGATGCCGCGCGCGCAGCTTTCGCACAGGCAGCGGATCTGCCGCAGCGGCAGCGCGGTGTGGCCGCCGTTGATGTGGCCGATGATGTCGGCGTCCGCCTCCAGCACCGTGTCGGCGTCGATGTAGCCGGAACCGGGCACCGACGGACCGCCGGTGTGAATGGTGCTCTGCATGCCGTATTTGCGCGCCCAGGCGACCATCTGCCTGGCCTCGTCGCCGGCCTTGACGCTGCCGAGGCCGATTTCGCCGAGCAAGCTCACGCCCGCCTGGGCAAGCTCGGAAAAGTCCTGCTCGGTCATGCCCTTTTCGATCACCGGCGCACCGGCGTGCAGCTTCACGCCGCCGGGACGGAAATTGCTGAACGCGCGCTGTGCGGTGATGGCCAGCGCCTTCACGCCCACCACGTCGCGGGGCCGTCCGGGCAGATGCACTTCGCCCGCTGACACCATCGTGGTGACGCCGCCGTGCAGGAAACTGTCGATCCAGTTGAGCTGGCTCTGCCGCGGCGTCCAGTCGCCGAACACCGGATGCACGTGGCTGTCGATCAGGCCGGGCGCGACGGCGCAGCCGTGTGCGTCGATGGCGACGCGCGCGCCGTCGGTGTCGCAGTCCGCGCGCTTGCCGACGGCGGCGATCCGGCCGTTCTCGGCAACGATCGTGTCGGCGTCGAGGACCGGCGCCTCCAGTGCGCCGGAGAGCAGCAGGCCGATATCGGTGATGACCAGCTTGCCGAGTTGCTTCTCCGGTCCCGCTGCGATGGCCATGATGCTCCTCCCTGACGTGACGAACCGCTATTCCAGCGGCGAGCGTGTCGCAATCATGCTGTCACGCGCCGCCATTCCGCGCCACCATCTTTGCAGCACCGCCGGCGCGGCGGGCACGGCCGCCTATTCCGCCGCCAACGCGGGCCGCGCGTGCAGCCGCCGCAGCGCGCGGTCGATCCATTGCGCGGTCAGCTTCTCCTGCACGCCGTTCTGCCGCAGGCGTTCGTTCAGCGCCGGAAAAGCCACGCGGTCCAGCGCCTGATCCTGGTTGAAGCAGGAGAACACCACGCTGTGCGCACCGGTCGCCGGGTCGATGTGCAGTTGCAGGCACTGCGCGCAGACTTCCTTCATCATGCACTGCATCGGCGAGTTGATCGAGCCGATCGCCGTGTGATCGGGGCGCAAATACGGCCTGAGCGGGCCATGCCGCGCCGCGCCGACCGCCGCCATCATGCGGTCGGAGCCGATCGCGATCACATGCGCGACCTCATCCAGCGGGATCGCCGGTTCGCCGAGTTGTCCGGCGCCATAGGCTGCCATCGCCTGCACGATGTTGCCGACGAAAGTCCTGTCCTGCTTCCGGCCGGACGCGAAGCCGGGCGCCTCATCGCAGCACCAGACGATCACGTCGGCGGCGCGCTCGATCTCCTCGACCTTGTAGCGGTCGGCTAGCGCCTTGTAGCCGGCGAAGTAGAGCACGCGCGTGCCGGCTTCGCGCAGCGCCGCGCCGATGCTGAACAGCACCGCGTTGCCCAGCCCGCCGCCGACCAGCGCCACCGTGCTGTGCGCGTGGATCTCAGTCGGCGTTCCGGTCGGCCCCATCAGCACCACCTTCTCGCCGGGCTTCAGCGTCGCGCACAGATCGGAACTGCCGCCCATCTCCAGCGCGATGATGGAAACAAGGCCGCGCGCCGGGTCGGTCCAGGCGCCGGTCATCGCCAGCCCTTCCATCGCCAGCAGCGTGTCCGCGCCGGATTCGCTGAGGCGTGCCGCGTGCATTTCGTAGTTCTGCAGGCGGAAGAACTGGCCGGGACGGAAGGCGCGCGCCTGCGCCGGCGCGCGCAGCACCACCTCCACGATGGTGGGCGTCAGCCGGTTCACCGCATGCACCCTCGGCGCCAGCTCGTCGCGGCAGCGCGCGATCAGCGTCGCGCCGTCGCTGCCGGATTGCGGGGCCGCGGCGATCACGCGGCTGACCACCGGGTAGCCGCGCCGCGCGCTGCCCATCGCCTTCACCACGTTGCCGAAAAAGCTCGGGTGCAGGTCGCCGAAGAAGCTGATGAAGCGGCCGTCCGCGGTGCGGTGCATCAGCATCTCGGCCTCGTCCGGCTTGCACAGTCCGCGCACCGGCGTGCGCGGCGCGCCGGAGTCATCGACCGCCTGGAAGTATTTGCCGTCCAGCCGGATGCGTCCGTCCTCGCGCGCCAGCACCGTGTTCGGCTGCGTACCCGCCGCGACCAGCACCGCGCGCGCCGGCAGCACGACCTCGCCGCCGTCCGCCTGCGTGCAGCGCAGCGCCGCGGCATGGCCGAAGCGATCGACCTCCACCGCCAGCGGCGCCAGTCCTTCGGCGAAGCGCACGCCTTCCTCCATCGCTTTCGCGACTTCCTCGTGATTGAGCGTGTAGCTCGGCGCGTCGGTAATCCTGCGGCGATAGGCGATGGTGGCGCCGCCCCACGACTCCAGCAGTTGCGCCAGGCGCGGCGCGCGTCCCTCACGTGCCGCCGCGGCGCGCTCGTCGTGGATCGCCGCCGCATGGGCAAGGAATTCCGCCGCGGTCTCCGCTTCCTCCTCGTTCCAGCGCGCGCGCACCGCGGCCTCGTCCCGCTCGGCGATCAGCGTGCGATAACGGAGGGAGAATTTCTCCACCTGCCGCACATAATAAGTGAGGCTCTCCGTCGCCGTGTCGATCGCCGTCAGCCCGCCGCCGATCACCACGACCGGCAGCCGCAGCTGCAGATTCGCGATCGACGACATTTTCGCAGCCCCCGTCAATTGCAGCGCCATCAGGAAATCGCTCGCCTGCCGCACGCCGCGCGCCAGCGCGTTCGGCATGTCGATCACGGTCGGCCGGCCGGCGCCCATGCACAGCGCAACGTGGTCGAATCCCATCGCCCAGGCGTCGTCGATCGACAGCGTCGCGCCGCCGCCGAAGCGCACGCCGCCGAACGCGGCGAATTCCGGCCGGCGTTCCAGCAGCAGCCGTACCAGCTTCAGATAGTTCTTGTTCCAGCGCACGGTGATGCCGTACTCGGCGACGCCACCGAAGCCCGCCATCACGCGATCGTCCAGGTTCTCGAACAGCGTCGCCGAATCGCGCACCGGCGCGCGCGGATCGAAACCGAGCGGCTCGATCTTCAGCCCGTCGATCGCCACCACCGTATGCCCGTCGTTCAGCAGATGATGCGCGAGCGTGAACCCGGCCGGGCCGAGGCCGACCACCAGCACTTTGCGCCCGCTGTCCGGGCGCGGCAGCGGCCGGCGGATGTCGAGCGGATTCCAGCGTGTCAGCAGCGCGTAGATCTCGAATCCCCACGGCAGCGCCAGCACGTCCTTCAGGATCGCCGTCTCCGCCTGCGGGATATCGACCGGCTCCTGCTTCTGGTAGATGCACGCCTTCATGCAGTCGTTGCAGATGCGATGGCCGGTCGCCGCCATCATCGGGTTGTCCACGGCGATGGTCGCGAACGCGCCGAGCAGGCAGCCCTGCGCGCGCAGCGTGTGCATCTCGCTGATCTTCTCTTCCAGCGGACAGCCGGCCAGCAGGACGCCGAACGTGCTCTTCTGGAATCCGCCGGTCCTGCGGTCCTTCAGGCCCTTGCTGCACGAATCCTTGCCCTGCGTGTGGCACAAGATGCAGTAGTTGGTCTGGTCCAGCGCCTGCTGCGTGTTCATCCCGGCATCGGTGAGCGCGAATCCGTCGCGCGCGCGCCAGTCATGCTCCGGCAGACGCAGCATGGTGACGCCGTCGCGCTCGATGGTCTCGAACGCGACGAGGTGCATCGGGTCGACCTTCTGCGGCACGCGGAACAGGGTGCCGCCGCGATGCTGCGCGCGCCCTTCTGCGGTCAGCGTCGCCCAGGCGGCGTAACGCAGCGCTGCGTCGAGAAATCCGGCGCACTGGTCGCGTTCCCACTGCGCGACATGCCTGGCGAACGCGAGCTCCGTGAGCGTTTCGCCCATCGCCCGTTCCAGGGCGGTGCGCAGCGCAGCACCGTCGAAGCCGGACGGGTCGGGATGTTTCTTCACCGCCTGGCGCTGCACGAACAGCCGCTTGCAGGCATGGATCGGATCGAGCCGATTCGTCTCCGCCGCGACCGCAGCCACCGCGTCGGCGATGCCGAACAGCCCGGCGACGAAGGCTTCCAGATGCGGGCCGAGCACCACCAGCAACTCGCCCTCGGCCCTGGCGTCCAGCGCATCGGGCGCTGCGCGGGCGGCCAGCAGCCGGCCGCACAGGGCGGCGTCCTCGGCGTGCAGTTGCGCCAGGAAACGCTGGTCCAGCCGCACCAGCCCGTCGCGCCCGGCGAGTTCGGCCACCTCCACGCCGACGCCCGGCGTCACTGTGTCCATCCGTCGATCTCCTCCGCGCCGGTCAGGCGAGCTTGCGCAGCAGCGCAAGGAAGTGGCGTCGTTCCGCTGCGTCCAGCGGTTGCAGCGTCGCCTCGGTGATGCGCCACGCACAGACGACGGCGCGGGCGGCGAGCGCGCTGCCCGCCGCGGTCGGCATCAGCACCGCCGTGCGGCGGTCCAGCGGGTCCGGCAGCCGCCGCACCAGGCCGCGCGCGGTCAGCCGACGCACCACGCCCTGAATGGTCGCCGGGTCCATCGCCGCGAGACGGCCAAGCTGGTTCTGCGTCACCCGCCCGAGTTCCACCGTCTTGATCAGCGCCGTGAACTGGGTCGGCGTCAGGTCCGCCGCCGCGGCGATCCCCTCCTGAAACAGCGCCGCATGGCGCTGGTGCGCCCGGCGCAGCAGGAAACCGACCTGATCCTCGACCGCATAGCCGTCCAGTACGGACTCACCGTCCGTCCCGCCGCCGGCTGCCAGCTCCGCGTCCGCCAAATCGACCCTCCGTGCCAGCATATTGTTAGTACACAAACGACTGGCAAGGATCAAGGCACGTCAGGCTTGCGCGCGGCGCTCCTCGGCCGCGTCGTGCCGCGTCTCGGGCTGGCGCGCTGCCTGCGGCTCCTGATCGGGCGGGGTGGGGTCGGCCGGCGGGCGCAGCAGGCCCTGGGCCAGGGCGATCCGGCGAAAACTGTTCGATGCCATAAACTTCTCCCGCGCTCCTCAGCCGGGACTTCAAGCACTGAAAAGTGACCGAAGCATGTCCGCGGTCAGACGCCGAGGTAGCGGTGCAGCACGTCCGGCCGCGCGCGCACGGCGGCGGCGGTCAGTTCCTCGACGATGTGGCCGTTGTTGATGATATAGACGCGGTCCGCGAGCGTCATCGCGGCCTGGATGTTCTGCTCCACCACCACAATGGTCTGGCCCGCCTCCGCCAGCTTGCGGCAGATCGCCAGCAGGTCGCGCACGATGATCGGCGCCAGCCCCTCGAACGGCTCGTCCAGCAGCACGATCTTCGGGTCGCGCACCAGGGCCCGCGCGATCGCCAGCATCTGCTGCTCGCCGCCCGAAAGGTCGGTGCCGCGGCTGCGCCGGCGTTCCGCCAGCCGCGGGAACATGGCGTAGATGCGCTCCAGCGGCCAGCGCCCCTTGGCGGTGAGGCCGGCCAGGATGATGTTCTCCTCCACGTTCAGGCTGCCGAAAATGCGCCGGTCCTCCGGCACCAGCTGCATGCCCAGCGCCGCGATCGCGTAGGACGGCAGCGCCTCCGTCTGCGCCCCGTCGAACACGATGCGGCCGGCGCGCGGGCGCACCGCGCCGATCAGGCTTTTCAGCGTCGTGCTCTTGCCGGCGCCGTTGCGGCCGAGCAGCGCGACGACCTCGTGCCGCGCGACGCGCAGCGACACGTCGAACAGGATATGGCTGTCGCCGTAATAGCTGTTCAGCCCCTCGACAGTGAGCAGGTCGGTCATGCCGCAGCCACCCCGCCGAGATAGGCTTCCTGCACGAAGCTGTTGGCCTGGATTTCGGCCGGCGTGCCCTCCGCCAGCTTGCGGC
>JAJZVE010000249.1 GCA_021845835.1 Pseudomonadota bacterium
CCGCGTGTTCCTCCGCCGCCGCCCAAGCGCGTTCCGGGTCGTCCGCGCCGGCGTCGCGCAGCGTCGCCGAGGTGACCAGCAGCCCGTGCGCCGGGCGCGCCAGCGTGGTGGCGAAAGGCACCGTCGGGTCCAGCCAGTGCCGGTGCAGCCCGACATCGGCCTCCGTCCCGCGCGGCCCGCCGTCGCGCCGGTCGAGGCGGAGGAACAGCACATGCGCCGGCCGCACCCCCGGCTCCGCCGGCGCGGACGCAACCGTGCGCAGCATCGCCTGCCAGCCCGCCAGCGGATCGAGCGCGCGGCGGCGCAGCGAGCGGCACACCGCCTCGATGCGGTTGCGCTCGGCTTCCTCCAGCGTCGCGGCCTCGTCGGTCAGGCGCGCGGCGAGGCGTTCGGCGAGCGTGGCCAGCGGCGCCGCGAGCCGCGCCAGCGCCCGTCCCAGCGTCGCCGCCGCCTCCGGCAATTCGGGCAGGACGGGGTGCAGATCGCATTCCAGGCTGAACGGCCCGGCGGCGGCATCGTCGGACTGGCGCGCCAGCACCTGCCGGCGCAGCAGGCGCAGCACCGCCTCGGTCGGGTTGGGCCGGCCCGGCTCCACGCCCGCCAGCTCCGGCCCCGGATCGATCAGGCGCGTCGCCCAGCCGATGCCGGGCAGCGCCCGCGCCGCCTGCAAGGCCGCCTCCATCGGCGCGGTCAGGTCGGGCCGGTCGGCGACCAGATCCTCGATGCGCCGGCGCAGGCCGCGCGCGCGCGACCGCCCGCCCTCCGCACCCAGCAGCCAGCGGCGCAGCTCCGCCGTTTCCGCGCCCGACAGCTCGTCGGAGAAGGCGCTGTCGGCGGCGGCGAACAGGTGGTGCCCCTCGTCGAACACGTAGCGCAGCGGCACCGTGGCGTCGTCGATCCCTCCCCACACCGCCTGCGCCATCACCAGCGCGTGATTCGCCACCACGAGGTCGGCGGCGCGGGCGCGGCGGATAGTGTGCTCGACGAAGCAGCGCCTGAAATGCGCGCAGGCGCTGTAGAGGCACTCGCCGCGCCGGTCGGCGAGGCCGGCGAGCAGGCCGGCGCCGAACAGCTCGGCGAACCAGCCGGGCAGGTCGCCGCCTTGCAGGTCGCCGTCCGCGGTCGCCAGCACCCAGCGCGCCACGAGCCCGAGCGGCACCACGCCGGCCACCCCGAAGCCGCCGCCGGCGCTGTTCACGGCGTCCTCATAATTCAGCAAACACAGATAGTTCTCCCGACCTTTTCGTACCACGACACGGCGGCGCCGTTGCTCCGGATCGGGGTAGAGGCGGGCCAGTTCGGCGTCGATCTGGCGTTGCAGATGGCGCGTGAAGGTGGAGACCCAGACCGCGCTGCCGTTGCGTTCGGCCCACAGGCTGGCCGGCGCGATGTAGCCGAGCGTCTTGCCGGTGCCGGTGCCGGCCTCCGCCAGCACGGCATGCGGCGCACCCGTCTGCACCCGCGCCGCGAACGCGGCGGCCACGGCGGCGGCGTAATCGGCCTGGCCGGGCCGCTGTTCGGCATCGGGGCCGAGCATGGCGGCGAGGCGGGCGCGCGCTTCCTGCGGCTGCACCTCGTGCGCGGCGGGCGGCGGCGGCGGCGCGGTCTCCTCCCATTCCGGCAGGCGGTGCCAGACGCGCAGGCTGGCATTATCGGGCGCCGTTGCCGCCCCACCGCCCAGCGCCGCCAGGATGGAGGCCGCCCAGCCCCAGCCGGCGCGGCCCATACGGGCGGCGAGCGCGGCGGCGTCGCGGTGGAGCGGCGTCTCCCGCCCGGCGGCGAGCCGCGCCAGCAGCGTGCGCGCGAGGTCGGGCAGCGCGAGGCAGGCGGCTTCCGGGTCCGCCGGCGGCGGCGCGTCCAGCGCCAGCGCGAGGCCGCGCGGCGTCGGCACCACCGGGCGCGCCGGCAGCACGAAGGCGAACAGTTCCAGCAGGTCGAGCGCGGCGGCGCCGGCGAGGCCAAGGCGGCGCAGCGTCGCCGGGGCATGCACCAGCAGCGGCGGTGCCATGCCGCGCAGCGCCCGCCCGGCCGCATCCGCCGGCAGGTCCAGCACCTCGCCGTCCGTGGTCAGAATCACGGCGCGGCCGATCCCGGCCACCACGGCGGGCGCGTCCGGCAGGATCAGGCGTGGCGGCGCGCCGGCGTCGGGACGGGGCATGCTGCCACTATAGGCGGGCCTGACGATTGACCAACCCTTGGCCGGTCCATAGCTTGCGCCGGATGCCCGATACGGTTCGCAACATGCTGTCCGCCCTGCCGAAGTCATGGCCGTTCGAGGAAGCGGCGAAACTGGCCGCCCGCCTGGAGGCCAGCGGGCGTGAGGCGGCGCTGTTCGAAACCGGCTACGGTCCGTCCGGCCTGCCGCATATCGGCACCTTCGGCGAGGTGGCGCGCACCACCTGGGTGCGCAACGCCTTCACCGTGCTGACCGGCCGGCCCTCGCGCCTGATCGCGTTCAGCGACGACATGGACGGGCTGCGCAAGGTGCCGGACAACGTGCCGAACCAGGCGATGCTGCGCGGCCATCTCGGCCAGCCGCTGACCCGCATCCCCGATCCGTTCGGCACCCATGCGAGCTTCGGCGCCCACAACAACGCGCGGCTGCGCAGCTTCCTCGACGGGTTCGGCTTCGCCTACGAATTCGCTTCCGCCACCGACTACTATGCGTCCGGCCGCTTCGATGCGGCCCTGCGGCGGGTGCTGGAGCGGCACGAGGAGATCGTCGCCGTGATCCTGCCGACGCTGGGGGCGGAACGGCAGGCGACCTATTCGCCGTTCCTGCCGATCCATCCGCGCACCGGCATCGTCATGCAGGTGAGGATCGAGCGCACCGACGCCGATGCCGGCACCGTCGCCTGGCGCGATCCCGATGACGGCGCGTGGTTCGAAACGCCGGTCACCGGCGGCGCCTGCAAGCTGCAATGGAAGGCCGACTGGGCGATGCGCTGGCACGCGCTCGGCGTCGATTACGAGATGTCGGGCAAGGACCTGATCGACAGCGTGCGCCTGTCCGGCCGCATCTGCCGCATCCTGGGCAGCGAGCCGCCGGTCGGCTTCACCTACGAGCTGTTTCTCGACGAGCACGCGCAGAAGATCAGCAAAAGCAAGGGCAACGGGATCGCGGTCGAGGAATGGCTGCGCTACGCGCCGCCGGAGAGCCTGGCGCAATTCATGTTCGCTGCCCCGCAGCGTGCCAAGCGGCTCTATTTCGACGTGATCCCGCGCGCGACGGACGAGTATCTCGCCAATGCCGAGAAGGCGCGGGTGCAGCCGCCGGCGGAGGCGATGGCGAATCCGGCCTGGCACATCCATGCCGGCCAGGTGCCCGACTCGGCGCACAGCCCGCTGTCCTTCGCCATGCTGCTCAATCTGGCGAGCGTGGTGAACGCAGACTCGGCAGACATCCTGTGGGGCTTCATCCGCCGCTACAACCCGCACGCGACCCCGCAGGCGATGCCGTTCCTGGCCAGGCTGGTCGGCTATGCGCTCGCCTACTACCGGGACTTCGTGCGCCCGGCCAAGCGGTTCCGCGCGCCGGACGCGACGGAGCAGGCGGCGCTGGCCGACCTGGGGGAAACGCTGGCGGCGCTGTCGCCGGACCTCGCGGCCGAGGACATCCAGAACGCGATCTATACCGTCGGCAAGCGCCACCCGTTCGCGGACCTGCGGGCGTGGTTCGCGTGCCTCTATCAGGTGCTGCTCGGTCAGCCGGACGGGCCGCGCTTCGGGCAGTTCGTGGCGCTCTACGGGATCGCCGAGACGGTGGTGCTGATCCGTTCCACGCTCGCGCGCCCCGCCGACGCCGCCGCCTGACGAGGGCGCCGCGGTGTCGCCGCGCAGCGTGGAACGGTGGAAAACGGCGCTGCGGCACGCACCGGCACTGCTCGGCGTCGCGCTGCTGATCGGCGCTGTCTATGTCGTGCAGCGCGAGTTCCGCAATCTGCGCGTCGCCGACATCCATCACGCGCTGATGCAGATCCCGGTGCGCTCGCTGGCCGTCGCGTTTGGCTGGAATCTCGCCGCCTACGGCGTGCTGACGTTCTACGACCGGCTGGGCACGTATTACGCCGGGCATGCGATCGGCTACGCCCGCGTGGCGTTCGCGTCGTTCTGTGCCTACGCGCTATCGCACAATCTCGGCTTCGCGGCGGTGTCGGGTGCCGCGGTACGCTACCGGCTCTATACCCACTGGGGCCTGTCCCCGGCGCAGATCGCGCGGGTGATCGCGTTCTGCAGCCTGACCTTCGGCCTCGGCGGCATCGCGCTCGCCGGCACCATCCTGTTCATCGAACCGGGGGCGGTGCCGTTCCTGGGCACGCACGCACCGCGCTGGGCGATGTACGCGTTCGGCACCCTGCTGTTGGGTTTCGACATCCTCTATGTCGTGCTGTCGCGGCTGGTGCCGCGCTTCCGGCTGTTCGGCCATCTGATCGAACTGCCGGGCTGGCGCATGGCGCTGCTGCAAGTGGCGCTCGCGACCGTCGATGTCGCGGTGACGGCGGCGGTGTTCTACGCGCTGCTGCCGCCGGCGCACGGGCTGACCTACATGCGCTTCGTCGGCGTCTATCTGGCGTCCTATTCGGCCGGCCTGCTGGCGACGCTGCCGGGCGGCATCGGCGTGTTCGACGGCGCCATGCTGCTCGGGCTCGCGCCCTATCTGCCGGCGCCGCGCATCGTCGGCGCGATCCTGGTGTTCCGGCTGTACTACTACATCATCCCGCTGTTCCTGGCCGGCAGCCTGTTCGCCGGCAACGAGTTCCTGCTGCGCGGGCGGACGATCCTGCGCGGCGGCATCGCGCCGATCGGGCGCATCAGCGAGCCGGATTTCGCGGTCGCCGCCGGCGCCGGGGCGGTGGCGCTGTGCGGGTTCCTGCTGCTCGCGCTCGGCGTGCTGGAACAGCGGCCCGACTATTCCTGGATCGACGCCGATTATGCCGCGGTGGCGGCGCAGGCCGGGGAGTTCATGCCCTCGCTGATCGGGGCGGCGCTGATGGTGCTGGCGGTCGCGGTGTCGCAGCGTGTCAATCTGGCCTGGGGCGCCACGCTGACGCTGCTGCTGGCCGGTGCCGCGCTGATGGTGGCGCAGGGCGAGCCGCTGTGGGTGCCGGGCGTGCTGCTGCTGGCGGCGCTGCTGATCGCGCCCTATCGCCGCGCCTTCTACCGCCATGCGCGGCTGCTCTCCGGCCCGCTGGACACGGCGACGGCGGTGCCGCTGCTGACGCTGGGCGTGTGCGTGCTGGCGCTGGCCGCGTTCGAGCGGCATGTGCGCTGGCTGTCCGACAACAGCTTCTGGGAAGTGATCCTGTCGCGCGACGTGCCGAACTCGCTGCGCGCCTCGGTCGCGCTGACCGTCGGGCTGGGATTGCTCGCGATGTGGCGGCTGCTGCGGCCGCGCCGGGTCAGTTGGGCGCCGTGGAATGCCGCGCAACGATTGCGCTACGCGGCGCTGGGCGCCGCCCCGCCGGCGGTGGCGGACGGGCTGGTGTGGGGCGAGGCGGAGCGCGCCGCGGTGCCGTTCCGCCGCCTCGGCCGCACGCTGCTGGCGCTCGGCGATCCGGCCGGCAACGAGGCCGACAAGGTTTCGGCGGTCTGGCGGCTGCGCGACCTGGCGCAGCAGGAGGGGCGGGGGCCGGCGGTGTGGCAGGCAGGGCGCGGCCTGCTCGGCGTCTATGCCGATCTCGGCCTGGCCGCGCTGCCGCTGGACGCGGCGGGGCGGCTGCTGGACCGGGGCGACGATCCGGTGCCTCCGGCGGCCGGGTCGTTCCTGGTCTGCGCGCCTGAACGTGACCTGCCGACGCTGCTGCCGGCGCTGGCGCGGCTGGGCGAGCGCGCACGCGAGCATGCCGCGGAGTGAGGCCGGGACACGGGTCAAGCCATCGCGTCTGCGCCCGGAACCGTTGCCAGTCCCCGCGCTTATGCTTGCGCACCGAAGCGGAGGCGGCCCATGTCCCCATCCACCACCCAGAAGACCCGCATCCGCGAGGGACTGCCGAACCCGCTCGGCGCCACCTGGGACGGGCTGGGCGTCAATTTCGCGCTGTTCTCCGCGCATGCGACGAAGGTGGAACTGTGTCTGTTCGACGACGACGGCACCACCGAGATCCAGCGCATCGAACTACCCGAGTACACCGACGAGGTCTGGCACGGCTATCTGCCGGAAGGCCGGCCCGGCATGGTCTATGCCTATCGCGTGTACGGCCCCTACGTGCCCGACGAAGGCCACCGCTTCAACCCCAACAAGCTGCTGCTCGACCCGTACGCGAAAGGGCTGGTCGGCGAGCTGACCTGGAACCCGGCGGTGTTCGGCTACACGCTGGAGAGCGAGGACGACACCACATTCGACGAGCGCGACAGCGCCAGCTTCGTGCCGAAATGCCGCGTCATCGACCCCGCCTTCACCTGGGGCCGCGACCGTTCGCCGCAGATCGGGTGGGAACGCACGATCGTCTACGAAACCCATGTGCGCGGTTACACCATGCGCCATCCTTCGGTGCCGGAACCGCTGCGCGGCACCTTCGCCGGTATGACCGTCAAGCCGGTGATCGACTACATCCGCAGCCTCGGCGTCACCTCGGTCGAGCTGCTGCCGATCCAGGCCTTCCTCAACGACAGCCAACTGCTCGAGCGCGGCCTCACCAACTACTGGGGCTACGACACGATCGGCTTCTTCGCCCCCGACGTGCGCTACACCGCGACGCACGCCATCAATGAATTCAAGGAGATGGTCGCGCATCTGCACGACGCCGGGCTCGAAGTGATCCTCGATGTGGTGTATAATCATACCGCCGAGGGCAACGAACGCGGGCCGACG
>JAJZVE010000250.1 GCA_021845835.1 Pseudomonadota bacterium
GCGACCTGCTGTTCCAGGTGGTCTATCACGCGCGCATGGCCGAGGAGGCCGGGCGCTTCGGCTTCGCCGACGTCGCCGGCGCGATCGCCGACAAGATGGTGCGCCGCCACCCGCACGTGTTCGGCGAGGCCGCCGCGCGCAGCGCCGCGGCGCAGACGCACGCCTGGGAAGCGCAGAAACACGCCGAGCGCGCGGCGCGGGCGGAAACCGGCACGCTCGCCGGCATCCCGCTCGCGCTGCCGGCGCTGACGCGCGCCGAAAAGCTTACCGCGCGCGCCGGGCGGGTCGGCTTCGACTGGCCGGATGCCGCCGCCGTGCTGGACAAGCTGGAGGAGGAAGCGGCGGAGCTGCGCGCCGAACTGCCGGCGGCCGACCCGGCGCGGCTGGCGGACGAGGTCGGCGATCTGCTGTTCGTGCTCGCCAATCTCGCGCGCAGGCTGCGGCTCGATCCGGAGGCGTGCCTGCGCGCGGCGAACGCGAAATTCGCCCGCCGCTTCGGCGCGGTGGAGGCGGCGCTGGCAGCCGAGGGCCGCACGCCGGCGGACGCCACGCTCGACGAAATGGAAGCGGCGTGGCAGGCGGCGAAGGCAGCGGAACGATAGCCCCGCTCAGTCCGCCGCCGGCGCCTCGGCCGTCAGCCGTACCCGTTCTCCGGCGATCGCGTGCAACTCCTCCGCGGTCAATGTCTCGCGCTCCAGCAGCGCGCGCGCGGTGCGTTCCAGCACGTCGCGACGCTCGCGCAGCAATTCGGTCGCGCGCGTCAGCGCGTGGCGCACGATGTCGCGGGTCAGGCCGTCGATCACCTGCATGGTCGCCTCGCTCTGCTCGCGCCGCCACGGTTCCGGCGACGGCGCCGTGCCGTTGAGGAAGCCGTGGCGCTCCGGATCGAACACGGCGGGACCGAAGCTGTCGATCATGCCGAAGCGCGCCACCATCGCGCGCGCCATGTCGGTCGCCTTCTGCAGGTCGTCGGCAGCACCCGTCGTCACTGTCTCGAACACCAGCGCCTCCGCCGCGCGTCCGCCCAGCAGCACCGCCATGCGGTTCTCCAGCTCGCTGCGCGCGACCAGGTAGCGGTCCTCGCTCGGCCGCTGGATGGTGTAGCCGAGCGCGCCGACGCCGCGCGGGATGATGGAAACCTTGTGCACCGGGTCGGTCCCCGGCAGCGACATCGCCACCAGCGCGTGCCCCATTTCGTGGAACGCCACGATCTCGCGCTCGCGCGGGCCGAGCACGCGGCTGCGGCGGGCGAGGCCGGCGATGCTGCGCTCGATCGCCTCGTTGATGTCGCTCATATCGACGACCGCGGCGCGGCGCCGCGTCGCCAGCAGCGCCGCCTCGTTCACCAGATTGGCGAGGTCGGCGCCGGTCATGCCGGGCGTCAGCTCGGCGATCCGCTCGGCATCGACGTCCGGCGCCAGTTGCACATGACGCAGATGCAGCGCGATGATGGCACGCCGCGCCGGCCGGTCGGGCCGGTCCACCAGCACCTGCCGGTCGAACCGCCCGGCGCGCAGCAGCGCGGGGTCGAGGATTTCCGGCCGGTTGGTGGCGGCCAGCAGTACCACGCCCGAGGTCGGGTCGAACCCGTCCAGCTCGACCAGAAGCTGATTGAGCGTCTGCTCCTTTTCGTCATGGCCGCCGAGGCCGCCATAGGCGCTGCGGGCGCGGCCGAGCGCGTCCAGTTCGTCGATGAACACGATTGCGGGGGCGCGGTCATGCGCCTGATGGAACAGGTCGCGCACGCGCGCGGCGCCGACGCCGACGAACATCTCCACGAACTCGGAGCCGGAGATGGAGAAGAACGGCACCCCCGCCTCGCCGGCGACGGCGCGGGCCAGCAGCGTCTTGCCGGTACCCGGCGGACCAACCAGCAGCACGCCCTTGGGCACATGCGCGCCGAGCCTGCCGTAGCTCGCGGGATCCTTCAGGAAGTTGACGATTTCCTGAAGTTCCTCCTTGGCTTCGTCGGCGCCGGCGACATCGGCGAACGTCGTCTTGGTGTCGGTCTCGACGAAGATCTTGGCACGCGAGCGGCCGATCGACATCAGCCCGCCCTCGCCGCCGAACCGCTCGGCATAGCGGCGGAACACGAACGACCAGAAGACGAAGAAAATGCCGATCGGGACCACCCAGGAGAGCAGCGTGCTCCAGAACGTGTTCGGCAGTGCCCCGGTATACTGCACGCCGGCGGCCTGCAGCTCCTTCTGGATGTATTCGGGGACGGTGATCGCCTCGACATAGACACGACCGTCCGGCAGCTTCTGCACCAGCTCGGCGAGCACGTGCTGGTCCTCGACCTGCACCGACTTCAGCTTGTGGTCATGCAGCAGTTGCAGGAACTCGCTGTACGGCACGTCCTTCACGGTCTGGTGCGCGGCCCACCAGCTCTGGAACAGCATCAGCAGGCCGGCGGCGACGAACCAGTACCAGGCATGCGCCTGCACTTCCGGCCGCGAGGGCTTCTTGCCCTCCGGCCGGCGCAGGCCGCGGCGATCGCGGTGCGACTCCAGCCATTCCCGCAGCCGGGCGACCGCGCCGGGCGGCGGCGAATCGCCCCGCCGGGGCGCCGGCGCGCTGCGTTCCCGCCGGGAGTCGGCCGTGCTGTCGCTCATCTCGCCTCCTTGCCGTGCGGCATAACAAAGCAGCATAGCGCCGCGCGCGACACGCCGCATGTCGGCCCGCCGTGCGTCCACGACAAGCGAGGGTGGCGCGGCGGGCAGCGGCAGTCCATGTTCGGGTCATGCACGACCAGCCGCATGACGGCGCCGTCCGCGTGCAGTCCCGCGCGGACGGCGCCCTTCTGTATCACGTCGCCGTGCCACCGGAAGCGCTGCCGCCGGTGCGTCCGCGCGACCTCGCCGCCGCCTGGGACGCCGCGCGCGCCGCGGCACTGGATGCGCGCTGGGGCGCAGCGCGGCTGTTCCGCTTCCGCCGTGCCGACGGCAGCGCGCTCGATCTCGCGCTTGGCGATCCGGACGCCTGCTGCTGGGCGGGCGCGGTGGATGTTACGGTCGGCATGGGGCATTGCTACGGCCTGTCGCTGTGCCTGCGGCTGCTGGCGCTGGTCGATCTGCTGGCGCGGTCGCCGTGGGCCGGCGGGCTGGTGGCGCTGAAGCGCGACGGCGCGGCGATTGCGCCGGCGCTGCTGCAGGAAGCGGCGCGGCAGCAATTGACCCGCGACGGCCGCCTGGACGAGCCGGCCCTGCGCGCCCGCCTCGCCCCCGCCCCGTGCCTGCCCAACGGAGTCCCTGCATGACCCGCCGCCCGATCGCCCTGCTGGCTCTGCTGCTGCTCGCCGGCTGCAACTGGGGCGCGCCGCAGCCGCACGCCGACGCGGTGACCGAGGCGGCATGCCGCGAACGGGCCGACCAGATCTATGGCATGCGCCACCCGGAGGCGACGTACAGCCAGGACACCTACACCTCCTCGCTGCGCGACGCGCCGCTCGGCACCAGCGGCACGCCCAGCCTGCCCACCCAGGGACTGAGCAGCGCCTACGAACACGACCGGCTGTACAACGACTGCATCCGCGGCCGCGCCGGTGCCGGCCCGACGCCCGCCGCGCCGCCGCCGCTTGCCGCCCCCCCGGCCCCGCCCTAGAAGCCGCCTCCGTCCGCAACGAGGAGGCCGCGCCCCTTATGAGCAAGATCATCCGCACCGAGCCCAACGAGGTGCTCGCCAAGGCGGTGGAATACCACGGCTTCGTGTTCGTTCAGGGCTGCACCGCCCGCGACCTGTCGGCCGACGTGGTCGGCCAGACCCGCGACGTGCTGGCGCAGATCGACGCCATCCTGGAAACCCACGGCACCGACAACACCCGGCTGCTGCAGGCGCAGATCTGGCTCAAGGACATCCGCGACCGCGAGGCGCTGAACAAGGTGTGGTCGGCCTGGCTGCCGCCCGGTGGCGCCCCGGCGCGGGCCTGCGTGCAGGCGCACATGGCCGACCCGCGCCATCTGGTCGAAATCATGGTCGTCACCTGCAAGTAGATATGCGGCGGCGGGGACTGCTTTGTTGCAGTCCCGCCACACGCAAGACGCTTTTCGGCAACCAACTCTTCACGGATGCGTGAATAGGATAGTTGTCCTCTATCGCCCGGTTATCCACACCCCGTTTTTGACAATCTGCGCCGCCGGACAGGTTTTCATAAGGTTCACGGATTGCCTTGCCCAGGGAATCGCTTGTTACCTGCTGACATAAATCGCGATGAGAACAGGGAGCGATCACATGCGGGCAGGTTCGCGGGCGGGCTTCGTCCTGGCTCTTGGGGCGATCCTTGCCGCAACGTCATCCGCGCTTGCCCCTGCGGCCTTGGCCAGCGACAGCAGTACCACCCCCATCAGGCGCCAGCACCATCTGCCGTCCGGGCACCATGCCGGCGGCAAGCTGACCGCGCACATGCGCCACCTCGCGGCGGGCCTGCAATGCGTGCCGTTCGCCCGCGCCGAATCGGGCATCGCGCTCAAGGGCAATGCGGCCAATTGGTGGGATGCGGCGGCCGGCGTCTACGCCCGCGGCAGCCGCCCGGAAGCGGGGGCGGTGCTGAACTTCCGCTCCACCGGCCACATGCGGCTCGGCCATGTCGCGGTGGTGACCAACGTGCTCAGTCCGCGCGAAATCGAGATCGACCACGCCAACTGGACCCGCTTCGAAGCCACCCACGGCAATGTCAGCCTGGCGATGCGCGTCATGGACGTCTCGCCGGACAACGACTGGACCGCGGTGCGGGTGGAGCTTGGCCATACCGGCAGTTTCGGCGCGGTCTATCCGACCTACGGCTTCATCTACGACCGGCCGGACACCGGCGTGATGGTCGCCAATTCGCTGACGACCCTGCACCCCACCCAGGAACGTCCGGCGCTCGACGCCGACGAGGTGGCGGAGGCCCCGCCGGCGCACGGCGGCGCCGAGGCGCTGGCGGTGGACGCGCCCAGTCGCAGCCTGCGCTGACCGGCGCGGCGCTGACCGCTACCGCAACACGCCCGCCGCGCCCAGCGCGGCACCCAGCGCCAGCAGCCACAGCGGATGCAGGCGCGTCGCCAACAGCGCCGCGGCGCTTGCCAGCATGACGAGGCCGGTGCCGGGGCCGCGCGCGCTTGCCTCGGCCAGCAGCACCGCCGCGCCGCCCACCAGCCCGACGGTCACCGGCGTCAGCCCGGCCTGCACGGCCTGCCGCCAAGGCGCGGTGCGAAACCGCTCCCACAGGCCGGCGACGGTGTAGGTCAGCGCGGCCGCCGGCGCGACGAAGGCGACGCTCGCGACCAGCGCGCCGGCCAGCCCCGCGACGCGCCAGCCGAGCAGCGTGACCACCAGCATGTTCGGCCCGGGCGCGGCCTGGGCCAGCGCGAACAGGCCGGCGAACTCCGCCGGGCTTGCCCAGCCATACGCGGCGGCGACGCGCTGCAGCTCCGGCACCAGCGCGTTGGCGCCGCCGACCGCGAGCAGCGACAGCCCCGCGAATACCGCCCCCAACGTTGCCAGCGCCAGGATCATGCGCGGTACCGCGCCAGCAGCATCCCGACCGGCGCCAGCACCAGCAGCACCAGGGGCAGCGGCAGACGGAACACGGCGACCGCCAGCAGCGTCGCCACCGCGACAGCGACGCCGCCCGGACGTCGGCGCAGCGGCGCGGCAATGCGCAGCGCCGTCGCCATCACCAGACCGGACGCCGCCGCGGCCAGACCCTGCATGGCGTGCGCGACCGCCGGCACGCCGGCATAGCGGCCATAGACGGCGCCGAGCACGATCACCAGCGCGATCGGCCCGCCGAGCAGCCCCGAGACCGCGGCCAGCGCCCCCGCCGGCCCGCGGAACCGCCCGCCGAGCGCAATCGCGAGATTGACCACGTTCGGACCCGGCAAGAACTGACAGAGCGCGAGCAGATCGGTGAACTCGGCGGCGGCGAGCCAGCGCCGCCGCTCCACGATCATGCGCCGCGCCAGCGGCAGCACGCCGCCGAATCCCAGCATCCCGACTTCAAGGAAACCGCCGAACAGGGCGGACAGAGAGGGTGGGACGGGCAGCGGCGGCGGCGGCATGGCGGCCAGCTTAGTGCGTGACGGGCGATCTGCCCATCGCCGACACGAGAACGCAGACGCAGCGGTTCCGAAAAGCATAGATAAAATAGACTCTACGCCAGCAGGGCTGCAGTTCGACAACCTTCGGCATGATCTTACGTTTCACCCGCCAGCGACGCCAGCAACACGGAAGCAGTGCGCCCTTGCACCAGGCGACTGGTACGGTGAAGGCGCTGCTTTACTGTGGGGAATGTTCCGCGCTGCGTCGTGGCCATTGTGGAAGGAAAGAGGCGCACATGTCTGGCAGTTCCAGCGGGTCCACCACTTCAAACGCCGGGTCGAACACCCTTGCGCAGGCCATCGCCTCGGTCGTCACCGCCGGTTCCGCGGTCATCCAGGCGAGCGCACCCGGCGCGGCCTTTGCCTGGACCCCTGGCGCCACGTTCCCGAGCGTGCCGGCCGGCCAGCTCGGACGGGTGGGCTTCGCCGGCCCGGTCACCGGGACCGCGGCGCTGCCGGCGCAGTACAACATCGTGACCGACAGCGCGACCGCGCCGGTCATGATCATCGCCAACGGCAGCAGCCCGCAGCTTGCGACCATCACCGGCACCGGCCAGACCTACAATGCCAACGGCGCGTCGGGGTATTTCGTATCCGGCAACGCCACCGCCACCGCCAGCCCGACCGGCACCGGCGCGGGCGTCACCGGCACGACCAGCCCGACCGGCACCGGCGCGGGCGTCACCGGCACGACCAGCCCCACCGGCACCAGCGCGGGAGTCGCCGG
>JAJZVE010000251.1 GCA_021845835.1 Pseudomonadota bacterium
CGGCGAGGGCATCATGATCGACGGCGGCTCGACCCTGCACGGCTTCCCGCGCTGGTACAGCCTCGACTACAGCGAGAAGAACGTGGTCGATTGGGAGGCAAGATTCCAGGAATTTCCGTACGCTGCGGGCTGACGGAGGACACCCGGGCGGAGTGCGCCACATGCAGCCCCCGACGGACGCGGCGGTACGTGCGCGGCTCGGCGTGATCGTTCCGAGCGTCAATACGGTGGTCGAACCGTGGTTCTCCCGGGTCGTCCCCGACAACGTGAGCGTCCACGCGGCGCGGATGTTCCTTTCGAACGACCTGAGCGCCGCGGGTATCGTCGAGATGGACCGAACCGATGGCAGTAGGGCGATACAACAGATCGCGAGCTGCCGGCCGCACGCGATCGCATATTGCTGCACCGCCTCCAGCATCGTTCAGGGTCGGGCGTACGACGAGCACCTGCGCGGGGCGATCACGCGCGCGACGGGTGCGCCGGCCACGACGGCAACCGACAGCATACTTGAGGCTTTCCGTGCTCTCGGGATTTCCCGCGTGACGGCGATCTCGCCCTATACCGAAGACGTGGATGCGGCGGAGCATCGGTTTCTCGCCGCGGCCGGAATCGACGTCATCTCGCATGGGCATCTCGGCATCGCCGACGGCTTCGGCCTGGCAGCGCCCGACCGGACCACCATCGCGTCGCTCGCCCGCCAGGTGTGGGATCCGCGCGCCGACGGGCTGCTGATCACCTGTCTGAACATGCGCTCGCACGAAGTCGCGGACGAACTCGAATCCGGGCTTGCCAGACCCGTCGTCACCTCGACCCAGGCGACGCTGTGGCGGCTCATGCGATTGGCGGGCATCGGCGACCGCGTCAGCGGCTTCGGCCGCCTGCTGCGCGAACACTAGGTACGGCGAACGAGACGGCACGCAACGACAAACTGGAGGAAACCATGACGTCCAGATCGAATTCCGACCGGCAGCAACCGTCGGCGACACGGCGGCAGGTGCTGGGAACGTCCGCCGCAGGCATCGCCGCGCTGGCGATGCCGGCCATCGCGCGCGGCGCGGTGCCGGGCGTTCCGGTGGCGGTGGTCGTCGGCCTCACCGGCGCCACGGCGGCGTGGGGCGGGCCGGTCAGTGACGCCGCGCGCATGGTGGTCGCGGAAATCAACGCCAATGGCGGGATCAGGTCGAAGGGCAACGCGACCCTGGACCTGATCGTCGCGGATCATCAGAGCAAGCCCGAGATGGCGGCCACCCTTATGCAGCGCGTCATCAGCCTGCAGAAAGTGGTGTGCGTCATCGGCAATTCCTACAGCGGCGCCTCGATGGTCGGCAGCAAGGTGGCGGAGGCCGCCAGGACACCGATGCTGAGCCTGGACACCGCCGACAGCCTGAGCCAGAGGGGACTGCAGTATTTCTACCGCATCGGCCCGCGGACCGGCATCCTGGCCGCGGCAGCGGTCGATTTCTCGGCCGGCGCGGTGAAGATGTTTGATACGCCGCCCAGGAAGGTCGCCATCATGGCCGACGACACCACCTTCAGCCAGGATTCGGTGAAGGGGTTGCTGGCGAACCTGCCGAGGACCGGCTGGAACGTGGTGGACAACATCTCCTACCCGGGCGGCGGCGTGGCCGACTTCGCGTCCATGATCCAGCGGCTCAAGGTGATGGGTGTCGACCTGGTGTTCCAGTCGACCTTCGCCCCCGACGGCATCCAGATCGTCCGCGCCATGAAGGCCGTGGATTTCAACCCGATGGCGGCCGTGCACGTGTCCGGCGCGCCGTACACGCCGGACTTCAGGTCGGCCCTGAAGGCGGACGCGAATTTCGTGATCTGTTCGGTCGGGTTCGTGCCCGAGCTGGTGAAGTCCAACCCGTCGCTGTCCGCCTTCAACGCCGCCTACCAGCAGCGCTTCAATCGGCCGCTTGACGATCAGGCATCGCAGTGCGTCCTTGCCTTCGGAACGCTGCTCGACGCCCTGGAGCGGGCCACGGATATCTCGCCGGAAGCCCTGCAGCAGGCGCTGAAGAAGACGGATCTGCCGCTTGGGGCCAACCGCTACATCAACCGCGACGGCGTCAAGTTCGACGAGAAGGGCGACAATGTTCGCGCCTCGGCGCTGGTGATGCAGCTGCGCGACGGCGCGCAGCGTATCGTCGGGCCGAAGGCGGTGGCCACCACCGAGGTAATCTGGCCGATGCCGAAATGGAGCGAGCGAAAGGCGTAGCACGGGTCCGGGTGCGCGGCGGCGCAAGCCGATCCACCAGCCGGGCCGGGGCAAGGCACCCGGCCCGGTTCTGCGAGCGTTGGAGGTGTTGCAGCATGGCGTGCAGTGACGACGCCGCCCGGCCGGAAGACCGGGGCAGGCCGGGACCATGATCGCTTCGCTTCTGCTCATCGGCGTGGTGAACGGGACCATGCTCGGGCTGGTGTTCGCGCTGATGGCGGCGGGCTTCAACATCGGTCTCGGCATCGCGCGCGTGATCAACCTGTACCATGGCGCGATGGTCGTCTGGTCGATGTACGCGGTCTATCTGGCGTGGGATCTGTTTGGACTCAGTCCCGTCGTTTCGGCGATTCCAACGGCGGTCCTGGCGTTCGGCATCGGCTACGTGCTCCAGCGCTACCTGGTCGTGCGCTCGCTGCAGGCGCCCGAGGACAATCAGATACTGTTCGCGCTGGGATTGCTGACCGCATTCCAGTTCCTGGCGCAGTTCGTATTCACCGACGACGCGTACTCTGTGCGTGACGAGTTGCTCCAGGGCGTGCTGATCATCGGCACGCAGGTGTTCCAGGTCTCCATGCTGTCGTCGGCGCTGCTGGCGCTTGTCATGCTGACTTGCCTGCATTTCCTGTTCAGTTACACCGGCCTGGGCCGGAACCTGCGCGCGTGCGCGCAGAACACGACGGGCGCGCATCTCAGCGGGCTCGACGTGCCGCATCTCTATGCGGTGGCGATGGGGATCAGTGCGGCATGCGCGGCGGTCTCCGGCGCGGCGATGGCATTGTTCGTATCGATATATCCGGGCCGGGCGTTCGAATATACGCTGCTGTCCGTCGTCGTGTCGGTGGTCGGCGGGCTCGGCAGCCTGATGGGCAGCATGCTGGGCGGGCTGATCATCGGCCTCGTACTGACCGTCTGCCAGGTGCTGGGCTACGGCGGCGTGGCGCAGGGCGTCGTGTACAGCTTTGTGTTCGTGATCTTCCTTGTGCGCCCGGCAGGAATGCTCGGAGGCAGGGTGAACTAGATGGCGGATCTGGTCGCGATCGAGGCGGGAAGGCGCATGCCGGCGTGGCCGGAGGCGCGGCACGGCCGCACGTCTGCGGCGCGCGGCCGCTTCGCTGGCGGCTGGGCCCTCGCTGTCGTCGTGGCGGTCGGCGCGGTGGCGCTGCCGTTCTTCGCCAACCAGTACTACGTCCAGGTCGCCACGATCGGACTGCTCTATGCCTACCTGTCGGCCAGCTGGAACGTCATCGGCGGCTATGCGGGGCAGATGTCGCTCGGGCATGCCATCTTCTTCGGCATCGGCTCCTACGCTTTCGGGCTGTTCGCGGTCTATGGCGTTGGCCCGCTGATCCTGTCGATCCCGGTCGCGCTGATCGTCACGTTCGCGGTGGCGAGCGCGATCGCGGCGGTCTGCTTCAAGTACCGGCTGCGCGGACTGCATTTTGCGGTCGGCACGTTGCTGCTGGCGGAAATCGTACGGCTGGTCGCGGTGAACTGGGACGTGCTGGGGCGTTCGCAGGGCCTGGCCGTGGTCGCCCGGGAGAGCGTGTGGAACCTGCAGTTCGCCAGCCGCACGCCCTACTATTTCATCATTCTGGCGGCGGTTGTCGCCATCGTTTTGGGAACCGCCAGGCTGGAGCGCTCGCGCCTGGGGTTTTCCATGATCGCCTTGCGCGAGCAGGAAGACAGCGCGCGCGCGCTGGGGATCGATACCGACGCGGTCAAGCGGCGAAGCTTCGTCATCAGCGCCGTTCTGACGTCGCTCGGCGGCAGCCTGCACGGCGCTCTGCTCGGCTACGTCAACCCGAGCCTCGATCTCGGCCTGGAGATCTCGCTGGTCATGGTCATGGGCGCGCTGCTGGGCGGTCGTGGCACCGTCTGGGGTCCGATCGTGGGCGGCATGATCGTCGAGGTGATTCAGGAGGCGCTGAATTTCGGCGGCAGCCTGATCGGGACGACCTCGGTGTCGATCCTGGCGCAGATGATGTACGGCATTTTCCTGGCGGTTGTCGTCCTCGCCTTGCCGCACGGGATCGTCGGTACGATCGCGCGCCGGCGCACGGAACGGCGTGCTTCGCGCGAGGCCGAAGACACCGCCAGCAGGACAGGCAGGTCCGATGGCGGTTGATCCTTCGATTCACCTCGCGGAACCGGACGCCGCGCCGGCGCGGCTGGAGGCCATTGGCGTCACCAAGCGCTTTGCCGGACTGATCGCCGTCAACGCGGTGGACTTTTCCGCCGGGCAGGACGAGATCGTCGGCCTGATCGGACCAAACGGTGCCGGCAAGACGACGCTGTTCAATCTCATGTCCGGCTTCATCGGTCTGGACATAGGTGACGTGAGACTGGGAGGCGTGTCGATCGGTCGGCGGCGGCCCCACGAGGTTGCCCGCCTCGGGCTCGCCAGGACGTTCCAGATATGCAAGCCCTTTGCGGATCTCGGGGTGCTGGAGAACGTGATCACGGCCGCCTATGTTCACGCGGCCGGCTACAGGGAGGCGCTGGAACGGTCCGAGGAAGTGCTCCAGCGTCTCGGTCTGTACGCCAAGCGCGCGCAGTTCGCGCGACATCTGACGCTGCCGGACCTCAAGCGGCTCGAACTTGCGCGCGCGCTTGCAACGCGGCCGAGGTTCCTGCTGCTGGACGAGGTCATGGCGGGGCTGAACCTCAAGGAACAGCACGACGTAGCGGCCATGATCGAGGCGATACACCTCTCCGGGACCGGGATCGTCCTGGTGGAACACTCGATTGCCATGATCGTGCGGTTGAGCCGACGTGTCGTGGTGCTCGACAACGGCAGCAAGATTGCCGACGGCGCGCCTCGCGAAGTGATGTCGAACGCCGCTGTGCGGGCAGCCTATCTGGGCATGGAGGACGGCGGCAATGCTTGAGCTGGAGAACCTGGAAGCCCGCTACGGGATGTTCCGGGTTCTGCGCGGTATCAACCTGCGGGTCGGAGCGGGCGAGCTGGTGGCCGTTGTCGGTTCGAACGGCGCCGGCAAGACAACGATGCTGCGCTGCATCAGCGGGCTTCTGCCGCCATCCGGCGGCGCGATCCGTTTCGAGCAGAAGCGCATCGACGGCCTGCGGCCGTGCGAGGTCGTCAGGCGGGGTCTGGTCCAGATCCCGGAAGGACGCCAGTTGTTCCCTGATCTGACCGTGGCCGAGAACCTGCTCGTCGGCGCGTCCACCCGGCAGGCCCGTTTGCAGCGGCACAGGACGTTGAAGACGGTGTACGAGCTGTTTCCCCGGCTTGCCGAGCGATCCGGCCAGCGGTGCGGCACCCTTTCGGGCGGCGAGCAGCAAATGACGGCGATCGGCCGCGGTCTCATGGGACTGCCGAAGCTGCTGGTGCTCGACGAGCCGTCGCTGGGCCTTTCGCCGGGCGTGGTCAAGCAGTTGTTCCCCATCATCGGGGCGATCAACCGGGCCGGCTGCTCGGTGTTACTGGTCGAGCAGAATGTCAGCTATGCGCTGCGGATATCGGACCGGGCCTACGTGATCGAGAACGGCGCCGTCCAGCTCGACGGGCCGTCCGGCGATCTCATGAAAGATCCCGGCGTCGCCGAAAGCTATTTCGGCCTCGGTGCCAAGGAGAGCCTCTGATGCAGGAAGCGCGATCGATCTGGGTCGATGCACAGGGCATGTCGGTGCATGGCCGGATCTTCGGCACCGATGGCGAGGCGCTGTTGCTGATCCATGAACTCGGCGGCAGCCATCGGAGCTGGCGCGACGTCGCGGGCACGCTGGCACAGCGCTATGTTGTTTGCGCCGTGGACCTCATCGGCTCGGGGCTGTCGGAGAAGCCGCTGCGGCGCTGCCCGCTGGCGTTGATGGCGGACAGTGCCGCCGAATGGGCCGCCCGTGCCGCGGACGGCCGGCCGGTCCACGTCGCCGGTCTCGCTATGGGAGCGGTCGTTGCCGCGATCGTGGCCATCCGGCATCCCGCGATGGTCCGGTCACTGGTGCTGTGCGACATCGCGAGAGGGATGACGCCCGGCTTGCGGCGCTACGTCGTGGAGCGGGCGGCGAAGGTTCGCGGCGAAGGGATGCGCGCAGTCGTGGAGGCGAGCGTCACGAACTCGTGGCCGGCCGACATGCGCGCGCGCCGGCCGGAGCGCGCGGAAGAATACCGCAGGGAGTTCCTTGCGAATGATCCGGCGGCCTACGCCGCGGCTTCGGAGGCGCTGGCCGACATGGATCTGACGGATGCGCAACTCGCCACGATCGCGTGTCCGACGCTGGTTCTCGCGGGCGAAAAGGATATCGTGTGGCCTCCCGACGGCGGGCAGGAGATCACACGCGCGATTCCCGGTGCCCGGTTCGCGATGATCGAGGCGGCGGGGCACTTTCCGCCGATGCAGGCGCCAGCCGCGTTCCTCGAACAGATCTCGGAGTTCCTTGGCGAGGCGTGACCGGAACGGCGCAACCGTGGGCCGGCGCCCGAACAGAGCGGGTATGCGGGGGTTGTGATTTGACGACGGAAAGTGGGTCAGGAGAAAGTTTGTTGCACAATCCAAATATGTCCCGGCTGGTCAAAAGCCGGATCGAGAACG
>JAJZVE010000252.1 GCA_021845835.1 Pseudomonadota bacterium
ACGGTGATCGCCTCGGCAACGCTGAAACGCCCCTCCAGCGCCGGGCGCGCATCGGGCGTGTCGAACGCGACCGCGCCGCCGCGCACCGTGTCCCACAACAGCGGCTTGCCGCTCTCCGGATCACGCAGATAATAGCCGTCCGGTCCCACCAGATACGGGGAGGCGGTGCGGTCGCGCAGGAACGCCAGGTCCAGCGCATCACGCGGATGCTCGAACAGCAGCGTGTGAACCAGGGCGAGCAGGAAGGCGGGATCGGTCTTTGGCCGGATCGGCACCCATTCGGCCGAGCACGCGGCGGTTGGCGACAGATGCGGCTCGATCTGCACGCGCCTGACGCCGCGGATGCGCGCGTCCGCGTGCCGCCGTACCGCGCAGACGCCGCCGGACACCTCCGCGTTGTTGCCGCAGGAAATGATGTAGCGCGTGTGCACCGTATCGGCGCAGACGGTGAAGCCGCGGTGCCAGAACTCGCCGTAGAGATGCTCGGAATGGACGCATTTCACGCCCTGGCCGGAGCCGAAGCTGTAGTCGATCGGCCCCCAGGCGGCGAGGAAGGCGGGAAACGTGCCCATGTAGTTCTGCGGCGTGCCGCCGTGGCCGAACGTGGCGGCGACCCGCGGCAGCCCGGCCTCGTCCAGCAGCCCGCGGGCGCGGATGTCATTGAGGCGCGCCGCGATGGCGTCCAGCGCCTCGTCCCATGAGATCGGCACGAAACCGGGATCCTCGTCGCGTCCCTTGCGCGGATTGGTGCGCTTCATCGGCGTCAGCACGCGATGCGGATTGTACGTCTTCTGCACCAGCCCGAATGCCTTGACGCAGACGCGGCCGAGGCCCGGATGCACGGCGGCGGCGGCGTGGCAGGGTTCGATGCGGGTGGCAACGCCGTTCTCCACCCGCACCCGCATCAGGTCGGGACCGGCGACGCAGTTGTAGCAGTAGCTCGGGACGCTCTGTACGGGTGCGGCGCTGGCGGCGGACATCGCGGCCTCCTTCACCCCTTGCGGCGCAGGTCGCGCACGCGCACGGCCTTGCCCAGCGAGCGCGGCAGCACGCCCGGCTCCCGCACCGCCACGGCGGCGCTGAGGCCGATCAGCGCCTTGATGCGGTGTGCAACGTCATGCTCAAGCATCGTGTAATCCGCCGCCGGCAGCAGCGGATCGGCCTCCAGCTCGACCGTCAGCGTGTCCATTGTGCCCTTGTGCTCGACCACCAACTGGTAATGCGGGCTGGCGCCCGGCACGCCGACCAGCGCCGCCTCGACCTGCGACGGATAGACGTTGACCCCGCGGATGATCAGCATGTCGTCGCTGCGCCCGGTGATGCGCATGATCCGCACATGCGTCCGCCCACAGGCGCAGGGCGCCGGATCGAGGCGGGTGATGTCGCGGGTGCGGTAGCGGATCATCGGCAGGGCCTGCTTGGTCAGCGTGGTGATGACCAGTTCGCCCGCCGCGCCCGCCGGCAGCCGTGCGCCGGTCTCGGGATCGACCGTCTCGAAGATGAAGTGGTCCTCCCATCCGTGCAGCCCGTCCTGGGCCGCGCACTCCACCGCGACGCCCGGCCCCAGCACTTCCGACAGGCCGTAGACATCGCGCGCGACGATGCCGAGCCGGGCGGTGAGTTCGGCGCGCATCCCCTCCGACCACGGCTCGGCGCCGAACAGGCCGAGACGCAGCGGGCCGCCACGCAGATCGACGCCCTCCCGCTCCGCCACCTCGGCGAGATTGAGGGCGTAGGAGGGCGTCGCGCACAGCACGTCGGCGGCGAAGTCGCGCAGCAGCACCACCTGCCGCTCGGTGCCGCCGCCCGAGGCCGGAACGACGGTGGCGCCGAGCCGCTCCGCGCCGCCGTGCAGGCCGAGCCCGCCGGTGAACAGGCCGTAGCCGTAGGCGTTGTGGATCACGTCGCCCGGCAATGCGCCGGCGGTGGCGAGGCAGCGCGCCATCAGCTCCGCCCAGGTATCGAGATCGCCGCGCGTGTAACCGACCACCGTGGGCCGGCCGGTGGTGCCCGAGGAAGCGTGCAGCCGCAGCACGTCCGTGCGCGGCACGGCGAACAGGCCGAACGGATAGGCGTCCCGCAGATCCGTCTTCAGGCTGAACGGAAACAGGGCGAGATCGTCGAGGCTGCGCAGATCCTCCGGCCGAACGCCGAGCGCGTCGCATTTCGCGCGATACGGTGCGACCCGCTCATAGGTGCGCCGCAGCACCCCGCGCAGCCGCTCGAACTGCAACGCGGCGAGCGCGTCGCGCGACAGGGTCTCGACCGGCGGCTGGAAGCGATAGCCGGGCGCCGCGGTCGCGGCCGGACTGTCCCCGCGCCCGGCGCCGGCGCTGCCGTCCCCCAGGGCGCGCGGCAACGTCGTGCTCATGCGCCTGTTTCCTCGATCATGCGATCCATCCGACCCTGCCCGTCCAGACCACGGCTGCGGACGACGTTCCTGGGCATCTCCCCTCCCCTGCCGCTGGCGCCGGCATTCCGACTCACCCGGTCGCAGCCTTGGCGATCTTGGCCCGCAGGCGCTGCTTTGTTTTTTCCATATCGACGACGAAGCGGGTGTGCCGACCGCGGGCGACTTCCTCCACCGCGTCGTGCGCCACCACGTCCAGCACCACCCGCCGCCCCTCGACCGCGGTGACGGTGACGCTGATGCGCACCTCCATGCCGAGGGGGGTGGCGGCGGAGTGGACGAAATCGGCGCCGGTACCCACCGAGTCCTCCCCCGGATCGCAATGCTGCAGCAGCAGGTTGCGGCAGGTGAACTCGATGTCGCGCAGCACTTCCGGGGTGCCGTAGATGCGCAGGTCCTCGCCCATGAAGTCGATGGTGCGCGACCGGTCGACGATACGGGTTTCGGTACGCGAAATGCCTGGGCGCAGCGTCTCTTTCATGCACGATCCTCCTGCCGGGCGGCACGCGGTCCGCAACCGGGTCCTTAAATTCATCGAAAGGCTTACCGCTTTACCGGTTTCCGGCCCGAGCGTCGACCGCACCCTGCGCACGGAAAAATCCGGCTGCCTTGATCTAGATCAAGGCCACGCGCCGCCATCGGGGCCAAACGGGGTATCCAGCGATCAACGGTATTCCGGCACGACAATGCGCCCGACACGGGCGGCTCGGGAGGGGCGACGATGGCGGCGGCAGCCAACCACCTGACCATGACGGCCCCCGCCGCCGCGCCGGCTCCGACGCGCCGTGCCGTTCTCGTCCCCGTCGCCTGACAGGAGCAACGCCCGATGCCCGACTCCACCGCCGCCGTCGCCGAGCGCACCCGACCCGCCACGCTGGTCGAACACACGCTGGTCGCCGACCTGTCGTTCCCCGGATTGCGGGTGGAGAAGCGCCCGGCCCGGCTGCCGGACGGCACGGTCGTTGCCGGCCTCTACAACAGCTGGATCATCCTGGATAACCCGAGCCAGCTCAATTCCTACACCACCGAGATGGTCAAGGGCGTGATCCTGGCGTTCCGCGCCGCCTCGGCGGCGCGCGACGTGGTGGCAGTGGTGTTCACCGCCAGCGGCGACCGCGCCTTCTGCACCGGCGGCAATACCGCCGAATACGCCGAATACTACGCCGGCAATCCGCAGGAATACCGGCAGTACATGCGGCTGTTCAACGACATGGTCTCCTCGATCCTCGGCTGCGACAAGCCGGTCGTGTGCCGCATCAACGGCATGCGCATCGGCGGCGGGCAGGAGATCGGCATGGCCTGCGATTTCTCGATCGCGCAGGACCTTGCCCGCATCGGCCAGGCCGGCCCCAAGCACGGCTCGGCGGCGATCGGCGGCGCCACCGACTTCCTGCCGCTGATGATCGGCATGGAGCGCGCGATGGAATCCGGCACGCTGTGCGAGCACTGGTCGGCGCACAAGGCGTACCGCCTCAACATGCTGCACGACATCGTGCCGGCGCTGAAGGTCGATGGCGAATTCGTGCCCAACCCGCTGGTGATCACCGACCGCGTGCTGGACGAATGGGGCCGCTTCGCGCTCGGCGAGCCGAAGACCGGCGCGGCGCTGGCCGAGGGCAAGCGCGTGCTGGCGCGCGGCACCGTCGATCTGTCGCTGCTCGACCAGAAGGTGGAAGCGCTCTGCGGCAAGCTGATGCTGACCTTCCCGGAGTGCCTGACGAAAAGCCTGGAGGAGCTGCGCAAGCCGAAGATCGAGACGTGGAACCGCAACAAGGAGGATTCGCGGGCCTGGCTCGCGCTCAACATGATGGCCGAGGCGCGCGCCGGCTTCCGCGCCTTCCATGAAGGGCCGCGCAACAACCGCGAAATCGACTTCCTGGCGCTGCGCCGCGCGCTGGCACAGGGCGCACCGTGGTCCGAGGATCTGGTGGAAAGCCTGAAGCCGCGCGCGGACGGCTGACCATGAGCGACGCCCCGGTCCGGGTCTGGCGCACGCACGGCACGGCACTGCTGCGCCTGCGCCTCGCGCGCCCCAAGGCCAACGTCCTGGATGCGGCAATGGTGGCGGCGCTGGACGCCGCGCTGACGGCCGAACTCGGCCGGGGCGCACCGCTCGCGGTGCTGATCGACGCCGAGGGACCGCATTTCAGCTTCGGCGCCAGCGTCGAGGAGCATCTGCCGGAGGCCTGCGCCGCCATGCTGCATGGCTTCCATGCGCTGCTGCTGCGGCTGCTGGACGCGCCGGTGCCGGTGCTGTTCGCGGTGCGCGGACAATGCCTCGGCGGCGGGCTGGAACTCGCGCTCACCGGCACCCGTATCTTCGCTTCGCCTGACGCGATGCTCGGCCAGCCGGAGATCCGGCTCGGCGTGTTCGCCCCCGCCGCCTCCGCCCTGCTGCCCGAGCGCATCGGCCGCCCGCAGGCGGAGGCGATGCTGCTTGGCGGACGCAGCCTCGATGCCGAGGCGGCGCACGCCGTCGGGCTGGTGCAGGCGATCGCAGCGGACCCGGAGGCTGCGGCGACGGAGTGGTTCGCCACCCACCTCGCCGACAAAAGCGCCGCCGCGATTCGCTGCGCGATGGCCGCGGCGCGCGGCGACCTGGTGGCACGGGCACGCACGCGGCTCGCGGAACTCGAAGCACTTTACCTCAATGATCTGATGCGGACCCGTGACGCAGTGGCCGGGCTGCAGGCCTTCCTCGACAAACGCACGCCAAGTTGGGAGCACCGATAGTCATGGGCACCGCCACCCGCGAGATCATCGACCGTTGCCAGGCGCTGTTCGACGACCTGAATTTCTCCTACGCGCGTGAATGGAAGGCTGCGGTGCCCGGGCGCATCGTGGTTGGCTACATGCCATTTTACGTGCCGCGCGAACTGATCCACGCCGCCGGCGGCCTCGCGCTCGGCGTGCTGGGCGGCGGCGACCAGTTGGAGGTGATCCAGGGCGACGCCTACTACCAGAGCTACATCTGCCGCATCCCGCGCTCGACGATCGAGCTCGGCGTCACCAACCGGCTCGACTTCGTCGATGCCATGCTGTTCCCGTCGATCTGCGACGTGATCCGCAACCTCTCGGGCATGTGGAAGATCATGTTCCCGAAGGTGCGCAGCCGCTACTTCGACGTGCCGCAGAACTACAGCGACTCCGTGGGCGGAAGCTACTACATCTACGAACTGAACGAGCTGCGCGACATGCTGGCCGATGTCAGCGGGCGCCCGGTGACGGACGAGGCGATCCGCGCCTCCATCACGCTTTACAACGAAAACCGCGCGCTGGTGCGCGAGGTCTACGCCTTCCGCGCCCGCCATCCCTGGAAGGCGCCGTCGTCCGAGGTCTATCTGCTGATGCGCGCCGGCATGATCCTGGCGGTCGAGGAGCACAGCCGCCTGCTGCGCGAGTACCTCGCCGCCGCGGCGGTGGAGGACCGGCCGCGGCGCGACAATTCGCGCGTCGTCGTCAGCGGCGCCTTCTGCGAGCAGCCGCCGCTCAACCTGATCAAGTCGATCGAGCTGTCCGGCTGCTACATCGTCGATGACGACTTCATGCTGGTAAACCGCTGGGAACGCTCGGACGTGCCGCTGGAGGGCGATCCGATCGCAAACCTCGCCGACGCCTACCTGCACAATTCGGCGAGCATCGCGGCGAAGTACGAGCCCGACGTGGCGCAGAAGGGTCTCTATCTGGTCGATGCGGTGAAGCGCACGCGGGCCGAGGGCGTGATCTTCGCCATGCCGAGCTTCTGCGACCCGGCACTGCTGGAGCGGCCGATGCTGCAGCGCGTGCTGAGCGCGCACGACATCCCGTACATCGCCTTCAAATACGCCGAGAACTCCGGCCAGATGCAGCCGATCCGCGAGCAGGCCGGCACCTTCGCCGATTCCATCAAGCTGTGGAGCACCCAATGAGCGTCGCCCCTGCCGCTGCGGTCGTCAAGGACACCTCCATGCTCAAGCAGAAGGAGATGATCAGCGGCAACTACCAGAAGCTGGAGACGGCAGCGGCCGACGGCCGCAAGGTCGCGGCCACTTTCGTGCCGGGCAACCTCAACGAGTTGATCATGTGCTTCGACATGCTCAACAACCTGCCCGAGATCAACGCGATCCAGAACGGCCTGCGCAAGAAGACCGGCGGCTACATCATGGAGGCCGAGAAGCGCGGCCATTCCGAGGATGTCTGCACCTACGTCAAAGCCGATCTCGGCATGATCGCCAAGGGCAATCTCGGCCCCGACGGCCAGAAGCTGCCCGATCCCGACCTGCTGCTGCTGTCCTACACCGGCTGCTTCACCTTCATGAAGTGGTTCGAGCTGCTGCGCGACCACTACAAATGCGAGACCGCGATGCTGCA
>JAJZVE010000253.1 GCA_021845835.1 Pseudomonadota bacterium
CCGCCGCGCCCTCTGCCGCCGCCAGCCCGTCGCGCCATCCCGCCAGCGCCGGCGGATCGCCGAACGTGCCGCGGGTGCGCGGCCGGCGCGTCAGCCAGCGCCAGGGCGCGCGGCGCTTGCGGTAGCGGCTGTAGCCGCCGAGCAGCTCGTCCGCGCCCTCGCCGCACAGCGTCACCTTCAGCCCGCCCGCCGAAGCCGCGCGGCCGAGCAGCCAGCCCGGCAGCACCGCGGCATCGGCGGTGGGGTCGTCGATGCCGGCGACGATGCGCGGCGCCAGCGTCCAGAAGTCGCGCGCGGTCATGGTCAGCCGCTCGCAATCGGCGCCGGCGATGCGCGCCAGCCGTTCCGCCTCGAAGCTCTCGTCCGCCTCCCCGCCGCCGTCCCAGCCGACCGTCAGCGCCTGGATGCGGCTGCCGGTGGCGCGGCGCATCAGCGCCAGCAGCGCCGAGGAGTCGATGCCGCCCGACAGGAACAGCCCGTACGGCACGTCGGAGCGCAGATGCGCGGTGACGCTGTCCAGCAGCACCCGCTCCAGCCCGCGCAGCGCCGCGCCGGCGGCGATCGGCACCGGCGCCCCCGCGGGCAGCGCCGGGCGGCGGTGGCGGGCGACGATGGCGCCGCGCTCGATCACCAGCGTCTCGCCGGGCAGCACGCGGAAGATGCCGGGAAAAATGGTCTCCGCGCCAATCGTGAATTTCAGTTGCAGTAATTCCGCCAGCCGCCGCGGCGCCACCGCCCGCGCACCCAGCCCGGCGGCGAGCAGCGCCTGCGGCTCCGAGGCGAAGGCAAATAATTCATCCGCGTTGCAATAATAAAGCGGCTTGATGCCGAACGGGTCACGCGCCAGCAGCAGCCGGCCGGTGCGCGGGTCGTGCGCGGCGATCGCGTACATGCCGCGCAGCCGCGTGGCGAACCCCGCCCCTTCCTGCTCGGCGAGAAACACGGCGGGTTCGCAGTCCGAGCGGGTACGGAACGGTGCCTCCGGCATGGCGCGGCGCAGGTCGGGGTCGTTGTAGATCTCGCCGTTGGCGACCAGCGCGGTGCCGCCCGGCGCGAACAGCGGCTGGTCGCCGGTCGCAAGGTCGATGATGGCGAGGCGCAGGTGCACGAGGCCCACGCCGCCGCGCACCAGCATCCCCGCCCCGTCCGGCCCGCGATGACCCAGCGCGGCCTGCAGCGCGCGCAGCATCGCCGGGTCGGGCGGCGCGCCGTCGCATGTCATGATCCCGGCGATCCCGCACATGCGCCGCGCTCTACACCGGGCGCGCGCGCCGGTCACGTCCGTGCTATCGGCACCGCATGCGTATCCTGTTCGTGAGTTCGAGCCGCATCGGCGATGCGGTGCTGTCCACCGGCCTGCTCGATCACCTGCTGCGGACCTGCCCCGACGCGCGCTTCACCGTCGCGACCGGGCCGGTGGCGGAAGGCGTGTTCCTGCGCATGCCGCGGCTGGAGCGGCTGGTCCTGCTGGAAAAGCGGCCGTACGGCCTGCACTGGCCGGGACTGTGGGCGTCGTGCGTGGGCACGGTCTGGGATCTGGTGGTCGATATCCGCGCCTCGGCACTCGCCTGGTCGCTGCTGGCGCGCCGGCGCGCGGTGATGCGCCGGCGCGGCGGGCACAAGACGGCGCAGCTCGCCGCCGTGCTGGGCCTCAACCCGCCGCCGCTGCCGGTAACCTGGACCGCGGCCGCCGACCGTGCCCGTGCCGCGGCGCTGCTGCCGGCCGGCGCGCCGGTGCTGGCGCTGGGGCCGACCGCCAACTGGCGCGGCAAGGTCTGGCCGCCGGAGCGCTTCGTCGCGCTTGCCCATGCGCTGCTGGCCGGGCCGCTGGCCGGGGCGCGCGTCGCGGTGCTGGCCGGACCAGGCGCCGAGGAACGGACGCTGGCGGCGCCGGTGCTGGCGGCGCTGCCGCAGGCGATCGACCTGGCGGGCGCGCTGACGCTGCCGGAGGCGGCGGCGGTGCTGGCGCGCGCGGCCCTGTTCGTGGGCAACGATTCCGGCCTGATGCACCTTGCCGCCGCCGCCGGGGCGCCGACGCTCGGCCTGTTCGGGCCGACGCCCGCGGCCGAATACGCGCCGGCCGGACGCCGTGCCGCCGCCGCGGTGGCGCCGGGGCCGCGCATGGAGGACCTGACGGTGGCGAACGCGCTGGACGCCGCCGCCGGCCTGATCGCGCTGATCCCGGCCGCCTGATGCGCGTCGCGCAGGTGATGGCGGGCGCGGCGCTGGGCGGTGCCGAACTGTTCTATGAGCGGCTGTGCCTCGCCCTGCACGCGGCCGGCGAGCAGGTGCTGCCGGTGATCCGCCGCAACCCGGCGCGCGCGGCACGGCTGCGCGAGGGCGGCCTGCTGCCGGTGGAACTCGCCTTCGGCAACCAGTTGGATCTGCTGACGCGGCCGCGGCTGCGCGCCGCGCTGCGCGCGTTCGCGCCGGACGTGGTGGTGAGCTGGATGAACCGCGCCAGTCGCCACGCCCCGCGCGGGCCGTGGACGCTGGTCGGCCGGCTCGGCGGCTACTACGACCTGCGGTATTATCGTGCCTGCGATCATCTGGTCGGCAATACTCGGGGCATCGTGAGCTGGCTGCGTACGCAGGGCTGGCCGGAGGCGCGCACCCATTACCTGCCGAATTTCGTTGCCGACTTCGCCGCGACCGCCCCGGCCGCCGACCTGCCGCCGTATCGCCCGCTGCTGCTCGGCCTCGGCCGGCTGCATACCGACAAGGGCTTCGACCTTGCCATCCGCGCCCTCGCCCGGCTGCCCGGCGCGCATCTGGCGATCGCGGGCGAGGGGCCGGAGCACGCGGCGCTGGCCGCGCTGGCCGCGCGGGAGGGGGTGGCGGCGCGGGTGCATTTCCTTGGCTGGCGCGACGATCCGGGCGCGCTGCTGAAGGCGGCCGACCTGTTCGTCTGCTCGTCGCGCATCGAGCCGCTCGGCAACATGGTGATCGAGGCGTGGTCGGCCGGCTGCCCGCTGGTCGCGCTCGCCGCCGCCGGCCCGCGCGAACTGGTCCGCCCCGGCGCCGACGGGCTGGTCACGCCGCTGGAGGACGTGGCGGCGCTGGCGGACGCGATCGCCGGCCTGCTCGCCGACCGGCCGCGCGCGCACGCGCTGGCGGCGGCCGGGCGGGCGCGCTTCGCCGCCGAGTTCGCCGCCGCCCCGGTGATCGCCGCCTGGCGCCGCTTCCTGGCGGAGGTGGGCGCGGCGTGACCGGCTCAGTCCTCCGCGCCGAGCGGCAGCCATTCCGACGCGCCACCGAGCCGCTCGATCGCCGCGGTGGTGACGGAGAGCAGCAGGCCGCCATCGGACAGCGGCACCAGGTTCTCGATGCAACGCTGCTGCTGCAACCGGCGCAGCGCCCCACGCACCCGCGCCGGATCGGCCGGCATTCCGGCGCCACGCAGGGCCGCTGTCAGGTCCGCTTGCCGGCGCTTGCTGCGGCCCGCCATATCGACCAGCGCGCGCAGCAGTGTGGCGGCAAATTCGTCGGTTGCGGCGCCGTCAGCGTCGCGGTAAGGCGGCGCCGGCCTGGTGGCCGGGTCATCCGGCTTCTTCTGGTTCGATCCGTCCCGCACCGCCCACGCCCCCCGGATTCCGCCACGCGACACGGCCCGCGCATTCACGGTTAATTAGCTTAACACGACGTCATCCGGTGCGTGCCAGAGAAAAGTGTAGTGTCGAAATGATCAGATGCCACTGAGCAACCATCTCTCCGATCTCGACGGGGTCCTGGTCGGCCATGCCACCGACCTGGTGCTCGGCTCCGGGGTAACAGTGGTGCTGTTCGCGGCGCCGGCGGTCGCTTCGGTGGCGGTGCTGGGCGGCGCGCCGGGCGGGCGGGAGCAGGCATTGCTGGCGCCCGAGATGACGGTGGAGGCGGTCGATGCGCTGGTGCTGTCGGGCGGCTCGGCCTTCGGGCTGGACGCCGCCGGCGGCGTGCAGGCGGCGCTGCGCGAGGACGGGCGCGGCATGCCGGCGGCGGGTGTGCGCGTGCCGCTGGTCTCGCAGGCAATCCTGTTCGACCTCGCCAATGGCGGCGACAAGGCCTGGGGCCGCTACGCGCCGTATCGCGAGATGGGCTACGCGGCGGCGCGGGCGGCGGCGGCCGGTCCGTGCGCGCTCGGCAGCGTCGGCGCCGGCACCGGCGCCACCACGGCGAGCGTCAAGGGCGGCATCGGCAGCGCCAGCGTGCGGACCGAGGCTGGCCACGTCGTCGCGGCGCTGGCGGCGGTGAACGCGCTCGGCTCGCCGACCATCGGCGCCGGGCCGCATTTCTGGGCGGCACCCTTCGAGCAGGCGGGCGAGTTCGGCGGCCTCGGCTGGCCGGCGCGGATGGGGCCGGAGCATGTGGCCCTGCGCCTGAAGATGCCGCGCACGCAGCCGGGCACCACGATCGGCGTGGTGGCAACCGACGCCGTGCTGACCAAGGCGCAGGCCAGGCGGCTGGCAGTGATGGCGCATGATGGGCTGGCGCGGGCGATCTGGCCGGCGCATCTGCCGCTGGACGGCGACACGATCTTCGCCGCCGCCACGGGTCGCAGGCCGCTCGCCGAGCCGCTGTACGAACTGACCCTGCTCGGCCACGCCGCCGCCTCGGTGTTCGCCCGCGCGGTGGCGCGCGGCGTCCACGCCGCGACCGCGCTGCCACACCAAGGGGCGCAACCGTGCTGGCGCGACCGCTTCGGCTGATTCACGTTTGCGATCACAAGCCCGTGCGTTAAGGTGCTGCATTCGTTCGCAGACGGACGGAATTCGGTTCCGGCGGGAAGATGACAGCGAGAGACTTCGGACCCGGCAGAGGGCAGCAGGACGTGAACGGGGCGCCGATGCAGCCGCGCTTCATGCCGGTCAGCACGGACATCCCCGCCCTCGGCGTGCGTCGCGGCGACATGCTTGCGGTGGTGCCGACCGACCGCTATCGCGGCGATGCGATCTACATGCTGACACTGGAAGGAACACCGATGCCGGTGCGCGCCCGCACCGCCAGCAACGGCGAGGTGGTGGTGGCGGCGCTGCATCCGGGCGGCGGGGCCGCGACGATGACGCGCACGCAGTTCTGCGACCTGCTGCTCGGCCAGGTGCTGGCCACCTGCAAGGTGCTGGACCGGTCGCTGCTCGGCAACGGCTAGGCGCCCGCCCCGCAGCGGAGCTTCCTGTCCGCGGCTACGGTCCTGGCGAAATCGGCGCGGACCGGTGGGTCGGCGTGGGCGTGGGGCGCCGCCGGCTGAGGAAGGGGCTGATCTCGGCGGCAGGCACCGGCCGGCTGAACAGAAAGCCCTGCACCTCGCTGCAGCCCCTGCTGCGCAGGGCTTCGAGCTGGCCGATCGTTTCCACGCCCTCGGCGGTGACCGGGATGGCGAGGTTCTGGCCCATGCCGATGATGGCGCGCACGATCGCGTCCGATTCCTTGCGGTGCGGCAGGCCGACCACGAAGGAACGGTCGATCTTGAGCTTGTCGAACGGAAACCGGAGCAGGTAGCCGAGCGAGGAATAGCCGGTGCCGAAATCGTCCATCACGATGCGCACGCCCAGCGCGCGCAGTGCCCGCAGGATCGCGAGGTTCGCCTCATCGTCCTGCAGCAGCACCGATTCCGTGATCTCGAGCTCGAGCCGATCGGCGGCCAGCCCGGAGTCCTCCAGCGCCCCGGTCACCGCCCGCAGCAGGCCGGGATTGCGGAACTGCACCGGCGAGAGGTTGACGGCCACGCGGATGGAATGCGGCCACTGCACCGCTTCGCGGCAGGCGGTGCGCAGCGCCCATTCCCCCATCGGCACGATCAGCCCGGTCTCTTCGGCCGTCAGGATGAAGTCGGCCGGATAGACCAGGCCGCGCGCCGGATGGCGCCAGCGCATCAGCGCCTCGCAGCAGGTGATTTCGTTCGAATCCGTCGCCACCAGCGGCTGGAAATGCAGCTCCAGATCATCGCCGGCGAGCGCGGTGCGCAGCCCGACCTTGACGTCCTGCTTCAGCCTGAGCGCCTCGTCCATCGCCGGCTCGAAGAAGCGATAGGAGCCGCGACCATCGGCCTTGGCGCGGTAGAGGGCGATGTCCACGTTGCGCAGCAGCTCGTCCGCCGTGGCGCCGTCGTCAGGTGCCACGGCGATGCCGATGCTGGCACCCGCGGCGACCATCTGGCCATCGATATCGTAGATCTGCTCAAGGGTTTCGATGACGCGCAGGGCGAGGCCGGCGGCGTCCTCCGGGCGCTGCAGCCGCCCCTGGATGATGGCGAACTCGTCGCCGCCGAGACGCGCCACCATCTCGCCCGGCCGCATGCAGCTGCGCAACCGTTCGGCGGCCTGCCGCAGCAGGGCGTCGCCGGTGGGATGGCCGAGGGTATCGTTGATGCCTTTGAACTGGTCGAGGTCGAGGCAGTGTACCGCCAGCAGGCGGCTGCGCCCCGCGGATGCGAGCGCCGTCTCCAGGGTCTGCCGGAACAGCCGGCGATTGGCGAGGCCGGTCAGCGGGTCGTGGTACGCCAGGTACGCGATCTGCTGCTGCGCGCGACGACGTTCCGTGACGTCCTGCGTGACGCCGACCAGGCGGCGCGGCTTGCCGCCGAGGCCGCGCTCGGTGCGCCACTGCGCCCGCAACCATCGGTCGGTCCCGTCGCCGGCCGGGACACGGAACTCCACCTCGCTGTCCGCCTCGGCCTTGCTGCCCAGCCCCCGCTCGACCGCCACCGTGACGCTCGGGCGATCCTCGGGATTGACCGCGTTCATGGCCGCATCCATCGAGCGCAGCGCACCGGGCGG
>JAJZVE010000254.1 GCA_021845835.1 Pseudomonadota bacterium
GGAACTGCATCGCCTGGCGCGGCCCGGCGCACGCATGATCCTGCGCGTGCCTTACGGCGCCTCCAACGACGCCGACGAGGACCCGACGCACCGGCACCGGCTGTTCGAGGGATCGTTCGTCTATTACGCCCAGCCGGCCTATTCCCGCGCCGATTACGGCTATCGTGGCGACTGGGAGGTGGAGCGGGTGAAGCTGGCGCTTCGCCCCGAGGCGCTGGCCGCCGCAGGATTCGCGGCAGCGCGAGGTGGCACGGGCACGCAACGCGGTGCAGGAAATGATCGTGCATCTGCGCGCGGTCAAGCCGGTGCGCCCGTGCGATGTCGCGCTGCTGCGCTGGCCCGTGCCGGACCTCGTCGGCTCGACGCTCGACTTCGACAGCGGGTTCGAACGCACGCCCTGACCGCGTTCAGATGTGCAGCGCCCGACCCTCGACCGCCAGCGCCGCTTCCTTCACCGCTTCCGACAGGCTCGGGTGCGCGTGGCAGATGCGGGCCACGTCCTCCGCCGAGGCGCCGAACTCCATCGCCGTCGCCAGTTCGGCGATCAGCGTGCCGGCGTCGGGGCCGATGATGTGCGCGCCGAGCACCCGGTCCGTCGCCTTGTCGGCGAGGATCTTCACGAACCCCTCGGTCATGCCCATCGCCCGCGCGCGGCCGTTGGCGGTGAACGGGAATTTTCCCACGTTGTAGGCGACGCCGCGTTCCTTCAGCGCCTCCTCGGTCTCGCCGATCGAGGCGACTTCCGGCCAGGTATAGACCACGCCCGGAATCACGCCGTAGTTCACGTGTCCCGCCTGCCCGGCGAGGATTTCCGCGAGCGCGACGCCCTCGTCCTCCGCCTTGTGCGCCAGCATCGGGCCGGCGATCACGTCGCCGATGGCGTAGATGCCGGGCACGTTGGTGGCGTAGTGCGCGTCGGTCCTGACCCGGCCGCGCTCGTCCAGCGCCACGCCGAGCACCTCCAGGCCGAGGCCGGCGGTGAACGGACGCCGCCCGATCGCCACCAGCACCACGTCGGCGCGCAGCGTTTCTGCCGCTCCGCCCTTGGCCGGCTCCAGCGTCAGCGCCACGCCTTCGTTGTCCTGCGCCGCCGCGGTGACTTTCGTGGACAGGCGGAAGGTCAGACCCTGCTTGCCCAGCACGCGCTGGAACGCTTTTCCGACTTCGCCGTCCATGCCCGGCACGATGCGGTCGAGGAACTCCACGACCGTGACCTTGGCCCCCAGCCGCTTCCAGACGCTGCCGAGTTCCAGCCCGATATAGCCGCCACCGATGACGACGAGATGGCCGGGCACCGCGTCCAGCTCCAGCGCGCCGGTGGAATCGACGATGCGCTGCTGATCGACGGCGACGCCGGGCAGCTTCACGCTCTCGCTGCCGGTGGCGATGACGATGTGCCTGGCTTCGTATTCCGCGCCGGCGACTTCGACGCGGCCGGGTGCCACGATGCGGCCGGCGCCCTTCAGCCACGACACCTTGTTCTTGTTGAACAGGAACTCCACGCCCTTGACGTTGGCGGTGACGACCTCGCCCTTGCGCGCCTGCATGCGCGCGAGATCAAGTCTTATTCCCTCCACGATCACGCCGTGGTCCTTCAGGGCGTGGCCGGCCTCGGCGAAATTCTCGCTCGACTGCAGCAGCGCCTTGGACGGAATGCAGCCGACGTTGAGGCAGGAGCCGCCGAGCGTCGCGCGGCTCTCCACGCACGCGACCGTCATGCCGAGCTGCGCGGCCCTGAGCGCGCAGACATAGCCGCCGGGGCCGGCACCGATGACGATGACGTCGAAGGACTGGCTCATGGCGTCAGAGATCCAGCAGCAGGCGGCGCGGGTCTTCCACGCCTTCCTTCACGCGCACCAGGAAGGACACCGCCTCCTTCCCGTCCACGATCCGGTGGTCGTACGACAGCGCCAGGTACATCATCGGCCGGATTTCCACCTTGCCGGCGACCGCGATCGGGCGGTCCTGGATCTTGTGCATGCCCAGGATGCCGGATTGCGGCGGGTTGAGGATCGGCGTGGACATCAGGCTGCCGTAGATGCCGCCATTGGTGATGCTGAACGTGCCGCCCGCCAGCTCCTCCAGCTTCAGCGCGCCGTCGCGCGCGCGCTTGCCGAAATCGGCAATGGCCTTCTCGATCTCGGCGAAGTCCATGCGGTCGGCGCTGCGGATCACCGGCACCACGAGGCCGGACGGGCCGCCGACCGCGATGCCCATATGGACGAAGTTCTTGTAGACAATCTCGTCGCCGTCGATCTCGGCGTTAACCGCCGGGAATTCCTTCAGCGCGACCACGCAGGCGCGCACGAAGATGCTCATGAAGCCGAGCCGCGTGCCGTGCTTCTTCTCGAACGCATCGCGATACTCGCTGCGCAGCGCCATCGCCGCACTCATGTCCACCTCGTTGAAGGTGGTCAGCATCGCCGCGCTGTTCTGCGCCTCCTTCAGCCGCGCGGCGATGGTGCGGCGCAGGCGCGTCATCTTCACGCGCTCCTCGCCCGCCTCCGGCACATGCGGCGGCCTGGCGGCCGGGGCGGGTGTGGCCGGCGCCGGGCGGTTGAGGAATTCCAGCACGTCGCCCTTGGTGATGCGCCCGTCCTTGCCGCTGCCGACGCCGAGCTGGTCGGCCGCCACCCCCTGGTCCTGCATCATCTTCGCCGCGGCCGGCAGCGGCGCCGGCATGGCGGGGCGGGACACCGGGCCGGACGGCCGCGGCGGCGGATTCACCCCGGCGGGCGGGTTCGCCGCCGGGAGCGGCTCCGGCCGTGCCGCCGGACCGGCGCCGGCCGCGAGCGTCGCCAGCACCGCGCCGACCTCGACTTCCGCGCCTTCCGGCGCCAGGATCTCGTCCAGCCGTCCGGCCGCCGGCGCGTTCACCTCCACCGTGACCTTGTCGGTCTCCAGCTCCACCAGCGGTTCGTCCGCCGCCACCGCGGCGCCGGCCTGTTTCAGCCAGCGTGCCACGGTGGCCGTGGTGACGCTCTCGCCCAGCGTGGGCACCTTGATTTCGGTCGCCATCTCGCGGCTCCGCCTGGGGGTTCAATCAGTCGAGAGTGAGCGCACGGCCGACCAGCGCAGCCTGCTCGGCGGCGTGGGTGCGGGCAAGGCCGGTCGCGGGGCTCGCTGCCGCCTTGCGTCCGACATAGGAAGGACGTTTCGCCGCGATGTCGAGGCCGCCGAGCAGCCGTTCGATCCGCCGGTCGGCGTAGCTCCAGGCACCCATGTTCTCCGGCTCTTCCTGGCACCACACCACCTCGGCGTTGCGGTAGGGCGCCAGCACCTTGGGCAGCGTGATCACCGGGAACGGGTACAGCTGCTCCAGCCGCACCAGCGCCACGTCGGCGATGCCGCGCTCGCGCCGTTCGGCCAGCAGGTCGTAATAGACCTTGCCGCTGCACAGCACGACGCGCCGCACCTGCTCGGGCGCGGCGATCGGGTCGATTTCCGGGATCACGGTGCGGAACCGGCTGCCGGAAGCCAACTCCGCCAGCGGCGAGACGGCGAGCTTGTGGCGCAGCAGGCTTTTCGGCGTCATCAGCACCAGCGGCTTGCGGAAGTTGCGCTTGAGCTGGCGGCGCAGCGCGTGAAAGTAGCTGGCGGGCGTGGTCAGGTTGCAGACTGCCATGTTGCGCTCGGCGCAGAGCTGCAGATACCGCTCCAGCCGCGCCGACGAATGCTCCGGTCCCTGGCCCTCGTAGCCGTGCGGCAGCAGCAGTGCCAGCCCCGACATGCGCAGCCACTTGGTTTCGCCGCTGGCCAGGAACTGATCGATGATGGCCTGCGCACCGTTGGCGAAGTCGCCGAATTGCGCCTCCCACAGCACCAGCGTATGCGGATCGGCGAGCGAATAGCCATATTCGAAGCCGAGTACGCCGGCTTCCGACAGCAGCGAGTTGTAGATCTCGATCTTCGCCTGCTCGGGTGCGATGTTGTTCAGCGGCACGTATTCGTGCTGGGTCGTCTGATCGACCAGCACCGCGTGGCGCTGGCTGAACGTGCCGCGCTGGCAGTCCTCGCCCGACAGGCGCACCCGCTGTCCTTCCAGCAGCAGGCTGCCGAACGCCAGCGCCTCGCCGGTCGCCCAGTCGATGCCCTCGCCGCTCTCCAGCATGGCGCGCTTGGCGTCCAGTTGGCGCAGGATCTTCGGGTTCACGTCGAACCCGTCCGGCACGCGCGCGAGTGCTGCGCCGATGCGCCGCAACGTCTCCGGCGGTACGGCGGTGTCACCCTCCGCCCACTCCGCCTCGTCGCCGGGCTCGCGCAGGCCGGACCAATGGCCTTCCAGCCAGTCAGCCTTGTTCGGCTTGTAGGCTTGCGCCGCCTGGTACGCCTGCTCCAGAGTCGCGGCGAAGCCATCCGACATCGCCTGGGCCTGCTCCGCCGAGACGACGCCCTCGCGCGCCAGACGCTCGGCGTACAGAGTGCGCGTGGTCTTCTGCGCGCGGATGGCACGGTACATCACCGGCTGCGTGAACGCCGGCTCGTCGGTCTCGTTGTGGCCGTGGCGGCGATAGCAGACGATATCGAGCACGATGTCGGCGGCAAAGGTCTGGCGGAACTCGGCCGCCAGTTCGGCGCACCACACCACGGCTTCCGGGTTGTCGCCGTTGACGTGCAGGATCGGCGACTGGATCGACTTCGCCACGTCGGTGCAATAGAGGCCGGAATAGGCGTGCGCCGGGACCGTCGTGAAGCCGATCTGGTTGTTGACGATGACATGCACCGTCCCGCCGGTGCGGTAGCCGATCAGCTGGCTCATCGCCAGCGTCTCATAGACGAGGCCCTGGCCGGCGAAGGCGGCGTCGCCGTGCATCAGGATGCCCATGACGGACCGCCGCGTCTTGGTGTCGCCCGCCATGTCCTGCCGCGCGCGCACCTTGCCGACCACCACCGGATCGACCGCCTCCAGATGCGACGGATTGGGCTGTAGCGACAGATGCACCTGCCGCCCGTCGATCTCCACGTCGGTCGAGGTGCCGAGATGGTACTTCACGTCGCCCGACCCCTGCACGTCGTCGGGCTTAAAGCTCTCGCCGCCGAATTCGCTGAACAGCGCGACGTATGGCTTCCTCACCACGTTGACCAGCGTGTTCAGCCGGCCGCGATGCGGCATGCCGATGGCGATCTCCCGCACGCCGGCGGCGGCGGCGGTGCGGATGATCGCGTGCAGCGCCGGGATGGAGACTTCCGCGCCCTCCAGTCCGAAGCGCTTGGTGCCGACATAGCGGCGCTGGCAGAACGTCTCGAACCCCTCGGCCTCCGTCAGGTGCTGCAGGATGGTGCGCCTGGCGCCGGCGCCGAAATGCGTGCGCCAGGGCGCGCCTTCCATGCGGCGCTGCAGCCACGCCTTCTGGTCGGGATCCTGGATGTGCATGAATTCGATGCCGACCGGCCCGCAATAGCTGTCGCGCACCACATGCACGATCTGCCGGACGGTCGCGGTCTCCAGCCCCAGCACGTTGTCGATGAAGATCGGCCGGTCCATGTCGGCTTCGGTGAAACCGTAGCTGCGCGGATCGAGTTCCGGATGCGGGCTGGGCAGCTGCAGGCCGAGCGGGTCGAGCCTGGCCTCCAGATGGCCGCGCACACGATAGGCGCGGATCAGCATCAGCGCGCGCAGGCTGTCCTTGGTGGCGGCGCGCAACTGCGCCCCGTCCGGCGCCGCCGCGGCGGCGCGCACCGAAACCGACGGCAGCGGCGGCTCGGCGGGCAGTTCCTCGCGGCGCGGCGCCCAGGAGACGCCGTTGGCATCGGTCAGGATCGCGCGCGCCTCGTCGTTCAGGCTCTCGAACAGCGTCGCGAAGCTGGCATCGACCGCGGCGGGATCGGCGATCCAGCGCGCGTACATCTCGGCGATGAACGCGGCATTCGCGCCGTTGAAGGCAGTGGCGAGGATATCGACGCCGGCCATTTGGCACTCTCTCTCCGGGCTGGTTCCGCGCCGGTCGTGGCGCGGCGCCGGTTCATATAAGAACGACAACGCGCCGCGGGCCAGCGCGGCGTGCTGTCAGACTTGCGGCGAACGCAGCCCAGTCAGCCTTGCAGCGCCTTCAGCATTGTGCTGCCCAGCGCCGCGGGGCTGTCGGCGACATGGATGCCGGCCGCCCGCATCGCCTCCATCTTCGCCGCCGCGGTATCGCGCCCGCCGGAAATCACCGCGCCGGCATGGCCCATCCGCCGCCCCGGCGGCGCCGTCACCCCGGCGATGAAGCCGACCGTCGGCTTCTTCACCCGGCTGCGCGCCAGGAACTCGGCGGCGTCGATCTCGCTCTGGCCGCCGATCTCGCCGATCATCACGACCGCCTCGGTCTCCGCGTCGGCGAGGAACATCTCCAGCACCTCGATGAAGTCGGTGCCCTTCACGGGGTCACCGCCGATGCCGACACAGCTGCTCTGCCCCAGCCCGGCCGCCGTGGTCTGCGCCACCGCCTCGTAGGTGAGCGTGCCGGAGCGCGAGACGATGCCGACCTTGCCACGCCTGTGGATATGCCCGGGCATGATGCCGATCTTGCAGGCATCCGGCGTGATCACGCCCGGACAGTTGGGGCCGATCAGACGTGAACGCGAGCCGTCCAGCGCCCGCTTCACCCGCACCATGTCGAGCACCGGAATGCCTTCGGTGATGCAGACGATCAGCGGGATTTCCGCGTCGATCGCCTCCAGGATCGCGTCCGCCGCGAACGGCGGCGGCACGTAGATGGCGCTCGCGGTCGCCCCCGTCGC
>JAJZVE010000255.1 GCA_021845835.1 Pseudomonadota bacterium
CCTGAGATCGACCGAATGATACCAGCCGCCGTGCAGCGCCTGCGCGGTCTGCTCGGGCAGGTTCCAGTAGCCGCGCATGACGTTGGCGCCGCGCACCAGGATTTCCCCGACCTCGCCCGCCGGCAGGTCGCGGCCCTCGGCATCGGCAATGCGGACGTCGCAGTGCAGGGCCGGCAGACCGGCGGATCCCGCCTTGCGCTCGGCGTCCGCGGCGCGCTGGTAGGTGGCGATCGGGCAGGTCTCGGTCGAACCATAAACCTGGATCAGCCGCAGTCCCCGCGCATGCACATGCCGGATCAGCGTCGCGGCGACGATGGTCGAGCCGGTCGTGACCGCGCGCAGGCTGGAGAGATCGGCCAGCGGCCAGCGCGGATGCTGCATCATCGCCGCCAGTTGCGCCGGCACCAGCACGGTGAGCGTGGCGCGGCGGCACTCGATGGCCGCCATCGCCGCCGCCGCGTCGAAGCGCGGATGCAGTTCCACCGTCGCACCCGCATGCAAGGCCGGCAGCGTCTGGATGTTGAGGCCACCGACATGATACAGCGGCAGCGTCGTCAGCACACGGTCCTCAGCCGTCAGGTCGTGCATGTGCGTGCTGTTGAGCGCGTTGAACAGCAGCGCCCGCTGCGTCAGCACCACGCCCTTCGGCGCGCCGGTCGAGCCGGACGTGTAGCACAGCAGCACCGGATGCGACTCGCCGCCTGCGTCGTGCGGCGGCGCGGCTGCGCTGTCGTCGCATTCCTGCCAGCACGTCCAGCCGTGATCGGCGCCGTCCAGCGCCAGCCAGCGCGACGTCGGCAGCGCCGCGCGCAGGCTCTCGGCATGGGCGACGTAGGCCGCCTCCACCAGGATCGCGCGCGGCGCAGCGTCGGCCAGGACGCGGGCGTGCTCGGGCGCCGCGAGACGCCAGTTGAGCGGCAGCAGGATGGCGCCGACCCGGGCGCACGCGAACAGCAGCACAAGCTGCGCCGGATGGTTGCAGCCAAGGAACGCCACCACGTCGCCGCGTTGCACCCCGAGCGCAGCGAGACGCCCGGCAGCGCGCCGGATATCCGCCGCCAGCGCGGCGTACCCGGTCGCTTGTCCCGCGAACACGATCGCCGGTTTGTCCGGCGTGAACGCGGCGTGCCGTTCGATCCAGTGCGCCAGGTCCATGTCGCCTACCCGTCGGTCACTTCGATCACGACGGACATCGCGGAGTCGCCGGCGGCGCAGCCGGCGAACAGGCCGCAACCGCCACCGCGCAAGGCCAGTTCCTCGATCAACTCGATGACCGCGCGGGTTCCCATCGGCGCCTGCGGATGGCCCCACACCAGCGAACAGCCGAAATTGTTCATCCGGGCGATGTCCGCGCCGGTTTCGCGCGCGAACAGCACGTCGTTCACCGCGAACGGGTTGTGCGTCTTGATCGCGTCCATCTGGCCGATCGACGCCTCCGCCGCCGCCAGGGCGTTCTTCGCCGCCGCCACGGTCGCCTCGGGCATGTAGGCCAGCGCGACGCGGGCGCTGCCGAAGCCGCGCAAGCGGATGCGGATACGGACGTCGCGGCTCAGTTCGCGGGCGCGTTCCGGCGTCGCCACCACGATCGCAGCGTTGCCGTCGGCGGGGTGGGTCTGGGCGCCATAGGTGACGGTGCCGCCCGGCATCACCGGCCGCAGCCGCGCCAGCCCTTCCTCGGTCGAGTGCGTGATGCCTTCGTCGCTGCCGAGGATCGCGGCGGTCTTGCGGAACGACGCATCCGGCACCTCGAACGGCAGGCGCATGAAGCGGCGCAAAAACGCCGCGTCGTCGGCCAGCGCGTCGCGGTACTGCGCCTCTCGCCGCAGCACCACCGCGTGCTGCGCGTCCGTCGAAATTCCATGCTTCGCGGCGACATTCTCGGCGGTTTGCAGCATGGCGTGCGGCCCCAGCGGATCGCAGCCGAAATTGTCGAGAACCCAGTCTTCGTGCGAACCGGTGCCGCCGGGGCCGCGCGGGTTGGGATAGTAGATGTGCGGGCCGTTGGAGGTGCGGTCGCATGTCACCGCGAGCGTGGTCTGCGACAGCCCGGCGTCCACCTCCTGCGCCGCGGCCAGCAGCACGCGCACGCCGGTGGCGCAGGCCTGCATCAGCGTCGGCCCGGCCAGATGGCCCAGCCCCGCCATGCCGGCCAGCCACGGCAGCCCGTAGAAAGCATGCTGCTGCGGCACGCTGAGACCGAGCACGCCGTGATCGAAACGCTCGCCGGCGATGTCGCGCGCAGCCAGCTCCGCCTTGACCACGCGGGCGGCGAACTGCACCGAATTCAGATGCGCAAAAGCGCCCTGCCAGCGGGCGAACGGCGTGCTCCAATAGGCGCCGTAGGGAATCTCAGCCTGCAGTGCCACGGTTGCCGTCCCCTGTTGCGATCGGTTGCAGCGCCTTGCCGAGGATGCGCTTGGCCTTCAGCAGATGGGCGCGCATGGCGGCGGCGGCGGCGGCACCATCGCCGGCCGCCAGCGCATCGGCGACCCGTTCGAGGCCCCGCATCACCACCTCGCGCGTCGCCGCGTCATCCAGCGTGAGCGAGCGCAAATAGCGCACATGGTCGGCGTACAGCTCGATGGCGCGCACCAGCTTGCGGTTCGGCACCAGATCCATCCAGGCAGCGCGGAAGCCGTAATTGGCGTTCATGAACGCCTCGGCGTCGGCGGCGGCATGGGCCGTCCGCATCGCCACCAGCCCCTCGCGCAGCGGCCGCAGCGCGCGCTGGTCCGGCAGGCCGCTGGCGACCCGCCGCAGCGCCTCCGGTTCCAGCATCAGGCGCAGTTCGTAGATTTCCTCGACATCGCGCCCGGTCAGCGACGGGACGACGAAACTGCGGCCGACCGAAACCAGCAGGCCCTCGCTCGCCAGTCGGGTGAGGGCCTCGCGCACCGGCGTGCGCGAGACGCCGAGCTGTGCGGCCAGCGATTCCTCCTGCAACGGCTGGCCGCTGCCGATCAGCCCGGACCGCAGATGCTCGCGCAGGCTGTGATAGGCGCGGTCGCCCAGAGAGCGCGGTCGTTCAAGGGTCTTGAGCGGTGCCATCCTGCTGTCGCGCCTGCGTTCCCGCATCCCGGATATCGGGTACTGTATACATTTCCCGGTGCGAGTCCACCCCCTTTTGCGTCCCCGTCACCGCGTGATGCGACGCGGCGACAGGGGCCTGTCAGGCCGGGATGACCGCGGTTGCCTCGATCTCCACCTTGCCGGGCGAGTCCAGCAGGTCGGCGACGAAGATCATGCTCATGGCCGGGAAGTTGCGCCCCATCAGGCGCCGCCAGATGCGGCCGATTTCTGGGCGGCCGGCCAGATAGGCCGGCTTGTCGATGCAGAACACGGTCATGCGGCAGACATGCTCGGGCTGCCCCCCGGCTTCGGCCAGCACGGCGAGCACGTTGCGCAGCGCCTGCTCGAACTGCGGCACCAGGTCCGGGGAGTGGAACACCTCCTCGGCGTCCCAGCCGACCTGGCCGGCGATGAACACCATGCGCCCCGGCGTGACGGCGATCCCGTTCGAATAGCCAACCGGCTTTTTCCAGCCCTGCGGCAGCAGCACCATGATCGTTCCTCCTCCCGTCCGACACGCGCTGCTTGCCGTACGTCGGCGGGCGCCTTCGGCTTTGCCGGTAGTTAGGACAGGTGGCGGGGAAAGCAAAGCACCGCGGCGTCGGCGCTCGGCAGTCGCGGCGAAGTCGCGGCGCGCGCGGTTGCCGCCGCTATTCCGCCGCGAGCGGCATCGCCGGCGGCGCCGGGACCGCCTCGCGCAGCCGCTCCAGCAGGCGCTCGCGCGCCGCTGCCGCCTCGCGCATCGCCTTGTCCTTGACGTGACCGTAGCCGCGGATGCGTTCCGGCAGTGACGCCAGTTCCACCGCAATCGGCAGCGTCCGCGCCGACAGGCGCTCCAGGATTTCCGCCACCACCGCCTCGTATTCGGCGATCAGGCGGCGCTCGGCGCGGCGCTCCTCGCTGTGGCCGAACGGGTCGAGCGCGGTGCCGCGCAGCACCTTGAGCGGCGCCAGGAAGCGGAACGCGGTCAGCATCCACGGCCCGTAGGCGCGCTTGCTGAGCCGCCCGGTGCGCTTGTCGCGGCGGGCGAGCAGCGGCGGCGCCAGATGCACCTCGATGCGCTGCACGTTCTCGAACTGCGCGTCGAGGGATTTGCGGAACGCCGCGCTGCGGTAGAGCCGCGCCACCTCGTACTCGTCCTTGTAGGCCAGCAGCTTCGCGTAGCCGCGCGCCACCGCCGTCGCCAGTGCCGTGGACCCCGAGAAGATGCGGCCCTCGACCTCCTGCACCCGCTCCACCAGCGCGCGATAGCGGCGGGCGTAGCGGCGGCTCTGGTAGGCCGTGAGATGCGCCACGCTGTGCGCCACGATCTCGTCCAGCGTGCGCGGCAGCACCGGCCGCTCCGCCAGCCCCGACGCGGCCAGCACGCGCTTGAGATCGGCGGCGGCGAGCCGGCCCCAGGCGAAGGCGGCCGTGTTCAGCTCCACCGCGGCGCCGTTCAGCTCGATCGCATCGAGCAGGCTCGCGCGTTGCAGCGGAATCAGCCCTTTCTGCCAGGCGAAGCCGAGCAGGAACACGTTGGCCGCAATGGCATCGCCGAGCAGCGACGCGGCGATCGTGGTCGCGTCCAGCAGATCGACGTTGGCCGGCCCCGCCGCTTCCACCACGCTGCGCCGCAGGCGCGCCGCCGGCAGCCGGAAGTCGCCGTCCAGCACGAAATCGGCCGTCGCCGTTTCATGTGTGTTCAGCACCACATGCGAGATATCACGCCGCAGCGTGCCCAGCACGTCCGGCCCCGCCGTCACCACCAGGTCGCCGCCGAGCACCAGATCCGCCTGCCCCAGCCCGACATGCAGACCGTGCAGATCGTCCGCTTGCGCGGCAACGCGCACATGGCTCCAGACGCTGCCGCCCTTCTGCGCCAGCCCGGCGATGTCGAGCACGTTGGCGTGCCGCCCTTCGGTGTGCGCGGCCATGCCGAGCAGCGCGCCAATGGTCACCACGCCGGTACCGCCGATGCCGGTGACCAGCAGGCTCCACGGCGCGTCCAGCGACGGGATCGTCGGTTCCGGCAGGCTCGCATCATCCGGCGTCACACGGGTGCGGCGGCGCAGGGTGCCGCCGTGAACGGTGACGAAGCTTGGGCAGAATCCCTCGACGCAGGAGAAATCCTTGTTGCAGCTCGACTGGTCGATCTGCCGCCGGGTGCCGAACGCGGTTTCCAATGGCACCACGGACAGACAATTGGAGGCGCGCGAGCAGTCGCCGCAGCCTTCGCACACGTCCGCATTGATGAAGGCGCGGCGCTGCGGGTCGGGATAGGTGCCGCGCTTGCGGCGGCGCCGCTTCTCGGTGGCGCAGGTCTGGTCATAGACGATCGCGGTGCAGCCGGGCGTGTCGCGGAAGGCGCGCTCCACGTCCTGCAGCTCGTGGCGGTGATGCACCGTTACACCGGGCGCGAAGTCCGCGACGCCGGCGTGCTTCTCCGGCTCGTCGGTGACGACGGCAATGCGCGCCACCCCCTCGGCGGCGAGCTGGCGGGTGATCTGCGGCACGCTGAGCGGCCCGTCCACCTTCTGCCCGCCGGTCATCGCCACGGCATCGTTGAACAGCAGCTTGTAGGTGATGTTCACGCCCGAAGCGACCGCGGCGCGGATCGCCATCAGGCCGGAATGGTAGTAGGTGCCGTCGCCGAGATTGGCGAAGACGTGCTTTTCCTCGGTGAACGGCGCCTGGCCGATCCAGGCGGCGCCCTCGCCGCCCATGTGGCTGTAGAATTCGGTCGACCGGTCCATCCAGCGCGCCATGAAGTGACAGCCGATGCCGGCCATCGCGCGGCTGCCGTCGATCACTTTGGTTGATGTGTTGTGCGGGCAGCCGGAGCAGAAATACGGCTTGCGCGCTGCCACCACCTCGCCATGCGCGACCCGCTCCAGGCGCGCTTCGAGCCCCTGGCGGCGGGCGCGCAGCGCCTCGGTCTGCGGCAGGCGGGCGGCGAGCGCGCGGGCGATCGTATCCGCCGACAGCTCGCCGCCGGCATGCAACAGCGGCGCGCCGGTTGCGTCGCGCTTGCCAAAAACGCGCGGCCGGTCCGGCATGTCGTAGAGGATATCGCGCACCTGCTGTTCGACGAAGCCGGATTTCTCCTCCACCACGATGATTTCCTGCAGACCGGCAGCGAAGCGGCGAACCGTTGCGGGATCGACCGGCCACACCAGTGCGAGTTTCAGCAGCCGCACCGGCGCGCCGCCGAGATCGGCCAGCGCCTGCAGCGTGTCGTGGTAGCTCTTGCCGAACGTGATAATGCCGAGCGCGGGATCGGGCGCATCCAGCGCGATGCGATCGAGGCCGTTGGCGCGCGCATAGTCCTGCGCCGCCGGCAGGCCGAGCGCGTGCAGCCGCGCCTCCATCTCCAGGGGCGGGTCGGCGACGCGGATATGCACCGCCGGCGGCGGCCCGTCCGGCAGGCGCAGGCGCAGCGCGGCAAGGCGGAACGCCACCGAGGAGGACGACTCGACCACATCGGCCACGGTCTTGAAGCCGACATAGCGCCCGGACCAGCGCGACATCGCCCAGCCGTGCAGGCCGAGCTCCAGGATGTCGCGCAGGTCGGACGGTACCAGCACGGGAATGTGCGCCGCCGCGAAGGCCGGCTCGCTCTGATGCGGCACGGTCGAGGACTTGCAGGCATGGTCGTCGCCGGCAACCAGC